>PGYS01000156.1 GCA_002839795.1 Ignavibacteriae bacterium HGW-Ignavibacteriae-3
AACTTTTTAATATATAAACGAAATGCATTTTATCACCGCCGCATTTCCCGCAGAGCGGGATCTCGCTTTGCGATGACAACCACTCTGCCAACTCTCCAAAATTTTACTGCTTACATCTATAACGGTTTTTCCCGCAAGGCGGGATTTCGTTTTACTCAACAAGCCCTCCGCATGTCGCCGAAGGCGACCAAGTTCCCGCCAAGTGGGACAGACAACCATCCCGCCTTTGGCGGGACCAACTCTCCGTAATACATTTTGCTTCGAAAAGCGGTTACAACAATAACCATTTTTTATTAATTTCTCCACACTAATTACAGAATTTGAGCGTTCATTCAAGCGAAAGATGAATATATTTGCATTGTTGCAATTCTTTTATAAAGAGGTAGAATTGAAACAGCAGCGTATTGGATAATTTTAAAATTTTTAACATTCATTAAAGTTACCTTGATGGAATAGTGATTTATGACTCTTGAGACGAATGCTGAAAAGCATATTTATCATCTCCAAAAACGCACAATTGACGCCGGAATGTTCGTTTCAAATCCGGTAAAGAAAGAATATAATTACGAGTTTACTGCCGAAAAGAATAAACAAAAGGTAAAGATTCAGGTCTATTTTGGGAAGAAGGGAATTAAAACTGTCCTGCAGGGAGAGATAAATTCTGAATTACATAAAACACTAAGCGAACTGATTTTAGATCAACCAAAGCTTGTTTTTCCGGAATCTAAAATAAATGAACCAAAAGAATACATTGGGACTGATGAATGCGGCAAAGGAGATTTCTTCGGTCCTCTTGTAGTTGCGGCGGTATTTGTTGATAAGAACACAAAAAAACTTCTGTCTGATATAGGCGTCCGTGACAGCAAAGATCTTGGCGATCAGCAGATTAAATTTCTTGCCGGAAAAATTAAAACATTAATTGAGGGCAATTATCAGATTGTAGGGATTAATCCTGCCAGGTACAACGAATTGTATGCAAAATTTTTAAATCTAAATAAACTTCTTAACTGGGCTCACTCTAAAGCAATAGACAATTTACTCGATAATACAGAATGTAAGTTTGTGATTACAGATAAATTCAGCAGAAAAGAGCTCGATGTAAGCACTTTTTCTAAACATTCGGACGTTGAATTTGTTCTTGAAACAAAGGCTGAAAAATATATAGGTGTGGCCGCCGCATCAATTATTGCGAGGGACCGTTTCGTTAGATGGTTCGAAGATCATCAGAGAGGAGGATTAAGTCTTCCTAAAGGTTCCTCGATTGAGACAGAAAAATTCGCTAAAAATCTTCTTAAAAAAATAGGCGAGGATAGTCTTGGCGAACTTGCCAAGTTGCATTTTAAAACTTTTAAGAAAATCAATTCCGGTTGAAAATTATTCCGGTTTTAAAAATAGATTTATCAATTATTAAAATGACAGGTGAACTGTGGCGGCATCAAAAGTGAAACGGATAGGAATTTTAACCGGAGGCGGCGATTGCCCCGGACTGAATGCTGTAATACGCGGTGTCACAAAACCTGCGCAGGACATGGGATTAAAAGTTCTGGGAATTCTCGACGGATTTGAAGGTCTGGTTGAAGGTAGAGCTCAGGAATTATATAATCAGGATGTATCAGGTATTCTCGCTACAGGTGGGACAATTCTCGGCTCGTCAAATAAAGGAGACCCGTTTCATTGGCCGGAAGAAGTAAACGGGAAAATTAAGATTGTTGACAGGTCTAAAGACGCGATGAGAAATTATCTCGCATGGGATATTGATGCGATGATCGCAATCGGCGGCGATGGAACCATGCACATCTCGAATAAATTAAGTCAAATGGGAATGAATATCATCGGAGTTCCCAAAACAATCGATAACGATCTTGATGCGACAGATCAGACCTTTGGGCATGATTCCGCCGTATCTGTTGTCTCGGAAGCTTTGGACCGTCTTCATACAACCGCTTCATCTCATCACCGCGTTATGGTAATTGAAGTGATGGGAAGATATGCCGGATGGATCGCGCTTAACGGCGGGCTGGCTGGCGGCGCCGATATAATTTTAATTCCTGAAATTCCCTTCGACTGGAACGCGATTTATGAAAAAGTACTGAGGAGAAATATGAAGGGTAAGAGATTCAGTCTTGTCTGTGTGGCAGAAGGAGCAAAAGCAAAAAATGGATCTCTGATTACCAAAGCTAAAGACATTAAAAGAACCGATCCCATTCAATTGGGCGGTGTCGGTGAATATGTCGCTAAAATGATCTCAGATAATACAGGATTGGAAACGAGGTATACAGTGCTGGGACATTTACAGAGGGGCGGAAGTCCAACCGCATTTGACAGGATCTTAGCTACCAAATTCGGGACGAACGCCATCCAGCTTGCGGTAAAAAAACAATTCGGCAAAATGGTATCACTTAAAGGAGCGGAAATTAAAAGTGTCAAGATTATAGACGCCATTTCAAAACAGAAACTTGTGAAACCGAAAGATCAGGCAGTTGCTGCAGCAGTAGCAGTCGGCGTAAGTTTCGGTACAGAAAAATTATAAACTCTTGCATTAGATATGGTTTAAATGCTATTTTTGTGCGCTCTTAAAAAAGCATATTCAAAAATGGGATTGGAGTTTCCGGCTTCGTCTTGCAGACTACGCCGGACAAGCAGTATACCCGGCGAAGACGGGTTGCTTGAAATTAAGTTTGAAATACTGGGGTCGTAGTTCAGTTGGTTAGAACGCCTGCCTGTCACGCAGGAGGTCGCGAGTTCGAGTCTCGTCGGCCCCGCCTTCGTGGCGCTAAAGCGCCACTTCGGCGGGCAAACCCGCCAAAAATTAACCCTCTCAGTTTGCTGAGAGGGTTTTTTATTTTGTAACAGGAATCAAGATTATGGTTCGCTTGTCCAACTTCTGCGGGATCGGCCCCTCTTTCGCGGCCCTGAATTGCCACTTCGGCTGGCAAACCCTCCAAAAATTAATCGTCTCAGTATTCTAAAAGGGTTTTTGTAAAGAAAAGGATACAAGATTTTGTGAAGTTCGTTTAGATGAACGAAGTGAAATCTGGACCCCTCCATAGGTTTGCTCCCGGGTGTACACACCATAACAACCGCATCCCAATCATCATTCTGGGATTAATTACCCTTCTTTAATGAGGCCCGAGAGCTTAATATTAGTTGTGAAACGGTGAATTTTAGTTTAACTTCTTTCAGGAATAATTCTAAAAATTATTTTTTTAGTTAATTGTTGGATTTAACACCAATGGGGAGAGTTGATTCTAAACAAAGTTCTTAAAATTTTAACTCTGAGCAACAATTTATTTAGCGATACTAAATTAGATGGAAGAGAATCTTCACATCAACTTATTTTCTCCTTATCCAATTTAACCTCCGTCATATGCTTTTCTCTATTAACTCGCTAGAGTCGGATCGCAGATCGGTTATTTAATTTCTTGTCAGGGAAACAAAAACAACAGAAGGAGTAAGTGATGAATATTTACGTAGGTAATTTATCCCAGCAAGCAACCGAGCAGGATCTGGAAGGTCTCTTCAAGGAATTCGGCGCAGTAGCAAGTGTAAAAATAATACGCGATATGTTCAGCGGTGAATCTAAAGGATTTGCATTTGTAGAAATGAATGACAAGACTGCCGGAACAAAAGCAATTGAAGCTCTTAATACCACGGATGTTAAAGGCAAAAAAATTGTTGTCAACGAAGCACGTCCTAAAACAGATAACAGACGCGGCGGCGGCGGCGGTGGAAATCGCGGCGGCGGAAGCGGCGGCGGCGGAAGGCGCTGGTAATATTTCTTTTAATTTCTGATTATTTTATATTGCAAATGCCCTCAGGGCGAATTTTATAATAATCAAAGGGAAACGGTTCCCGCTACTTGCATCCCGCCTTTTGGCGGGATTTTTTTATTTCAAAGAATCAATCCGCTAAACAACGTTTCTGTTTTACAGACTTCCTTTTTTTATATTGTTCATCGGGATTTTAAAGGTGAACAATAATCAGGAAAGTAGACTATAATTCAATCTCCGCCGGTTATAATCTGAGATACCGCGGCAGCCCGATGGCCGGAATAAACGATGAACTTCGCCAAATAATATTAACCGGCAATTCAAGGAATATATTGGAAGTCGGATGCGGAACCGGTTATTGGTTAAGCAGTTTTAAGACCGAAAAAGTAAATTTATTCGGCGTGGATCTTTCCACAGGAATGCTGAGACAAATAAGTAATATTGATTTGAAATTGCATTTGATCTGTGCCGACGCGAATTCACTTCCTTTGATCGATGAGCAATTCGATTTAGTCTTTTGCGTGAACGCAATACATCAGTTCAGGGATAAAAAAGGATTTATTAAATCCGCCGCCCAACTCTTAAAACCGGACGGGATACTGGCTGTCGTAGGATTGGATCCGGGACATAAAGATCATAAATGGTACATTTATGATTTCTTCAATGGTATTTATGATAAAGATCTGAAAAGATTCCCCTCGTTTGATGATATCCAAAACTGGATGAAGGATTGCGGATTGAAAAAAATCCGGGTTAATATTGCAGATAAGATCAGGAATGATAGAACTGGAAAGGATGTTTTTAACGACTCATTCTTACTTAAAAATCAATCCTCACAGCTTGCTTCATTGACTGACCAGGAGTATTCAGCCGGGATTGAAAAAATTAAAGAAGCAGTTGAAAAAGATCCTGAATTGCTTTTCCCGGTAAGAATGAATTTTGTGTTGATAAAAGCAAGTAAAATGTAATGTTGCTCCGTAATTAACACCCCACAGAAAATTTGTCATTTCCAAAAAATTTGTTTAACCTTTTGCAGAATTGCTGCGTCTAAAGAGGCGAAAGGAAAAATAAAATGAGCGGCATTATTCAATTACCACTTTATGAAAAACTCGGCATAGAGAATGGATTTCAGATCAAACTGATAAATGAGCCGGATAATTTCATCGATTCATTGAACGGCATACTTGAGAAAATTCATCTCCACAAAAAACTGCTTGAACCTGTCGACTTGATCCATCTTTTCACACGGTCCAGAAAGGAGTTGCTAGTGGAATTTCCGGTTCTTAAAAAATACGTAAAGGAGAACGGTGCTTTCTGGGTATCCTGGCCTAAGAAAAGTTCCGCCCAAATGTCAGACCTTGATTATTTTGCGGTAAGGGAGATTGGACTTATTAATGGGCTGACCGATGTTTCGGGCTGCTCAATTGACGATAATTGGAATGCACTAAAATTCTGTCTTAAAAATGAGGGCAAATAAAAGTGAAAATAATTTTGTGGCTGGTCCTGTTGTTCTTTTGCGCGCCCCTGGCGATTGTTGTCCTGATCCTATACCCGGTCATCTGGATATTTCTGCTGCCGTTCAGACTGGTGGGAATTGCTGTGGATGGAGTTTTTGACCTGCTCGGCGCAATACTCAAACTCCCCGCTAAAATTCTGCGGGGAATTTAATTTTTATTATTTCAAGGCCTGGTTTTACCGGGCGCCCATTCTTTTAAGAATGCCATTATTTTTTCAGCGCTGTAAGATTTATCCTTTTCCAGCTCGCCCGTATTTTTCGAGTATAAAAAAGAACCGTCGCTCTCTAAAATAAATATATGGGGATAGCCGGCAACTTTGGGATACTGTGAAAGAAAGTTTTCGTTTTTATTGTCGGGACTCCAGTTTACTTTTATCACAACAAAGTTTTCGAGCATAAAATTTTTCAATTCCGGATTTGCCTCGAAGAATCCGTCAAGTCTATGGCACCAGATGCACCACTCACCTCCAACATCAAGAAGAATCCTTTTATTTGATTTTTGTGCTTCAATAACTCCCGTCTGAACATCAGAGAAAGGATCTCTTGCTGGATCAAATTTTGTCCTTTCTGATTTTTCGGGTGCGGTTTGCGCGCTTACAATATTTAATAGGCAGATCAGTAAGAGAGCGCTCAGTAAAACGATTTTTTTCATTCAGGCCTCGATTAATTCTTTAAGTTTTTTTTGATTTTACGGCTTACTTTTTAGATGTCAAAAATAATACTATTTTGACGATTGTAAAGAACGAAACGGTGATTATGACTTTAGAATTCAAATTGCTTTATTTATCGGAAATGATTGATATATCTGAAAATGGCTAATTCTATGCAAATCTTCCGAAAAAGATACCGTAATGACAGAGAATATAAGAATGCTTTTATATTCCACTGTATTTTTATAGATTTAATAAGGATTATCAAAATTGAGGAGCCGAAATGTCTTTAGGAGGATTTCTATTACTGCTGTTAATTGCGGCGATATGCGGAGGAATAGGGCAAAGTATTGCGGGCTATTCATTCGGCGGATGTTTTACTTCAATAATTGTCGGATTTATTGGCGCATGGATCGGACCGATAATCGCAAGGGAATTAGATCTTCCATTATTCTATACTATGAATATTTCCGGCCGGGAATTTCCATTCGTCTGGGCAATAATCGGCTCGGCCGTATTCTCTTTGGTTATTGGAGTACTATCCAGAGGAAGGAAGCATCAGCAGTAATTTTTTGTAAACTCATTTTATTCTGACTATTATCCATTCCCATCAGAAGAGAAAGAATTATTTAATGGCGGATTCAGAAAAACAACCCAACCGGTTAATTAAAGAAAAAAGTCCATACCTCCTTCAGCACGCTTATAACCCGGTTGATTGGTTTCCGTGGTGCGACGAAGCATTTGAAAAAGCCAGAAGAGAAGATAAACCCGTC
>PGYS01000157.1 GCA_002839795.1 Ignavibacteriae bacterium HGW-Ignavibacteriae-3
CTCCGCAGGCAACTCTCGTTGCCAATATTGTTGATATCAGCCGCCTCAAAGTTAAATTGAATCTCGCGGAGAGTGATGCATTTCTTGTAAAAGTAGGCGATGCCGTAAATGTCACCGTTGATGTCTATCCGGGTGTAAATTACAAAGGAAGAGTTGAATCGGTCAGTTATAAAGGAGACGATGCGCATACCTATCCCGTTGAGATAAGAATTAATAATGAAAGTGCTCATCCACTCAAAGCCGGGATGTTCGCAAGAGTTGAATTCACTTCTCTGAAAAGCAGAGAAACGCTTGTTATACCGCGCGAATCTCTCGTGGGAAGCATTAAACAGCCCCAGATTTACGTTGTTGAGAACGGTATTGCGAAACTCCGCAACTTAACTGTGGGAGATCAGTCGGGAATTTATGTTCAGATTCTTGGCGGACTGATGGAAGGCGAAACTATCGTTGTGAACGGGCAGAATAATCTGGTGGATAATTTAAAAGTTGAGATACTTAATAAGTAAAAAAGGATTTTTAAAATGACAATTACAGAATTATCAATAAAAAGACCGTCGCTTGTAATCATAGTGTTCTCCGCGCTGATCGTTTTGGGTCTGTTCGCTTTCCGTCAGCTTCAGTATGAATTGCTGCCAAAAATTTCTCCACCAGTTCTAACGATAACTACTATTTATCCGGGCGCTTCCCCAAATGAAGTTGAAACCGGCGTAACAAAAGTTATTGAAGATGCGGTTTCCGGAATGGATAAAGTTTCGGAAGTTCGTTCAACTTCATCTGAGGGTGTTTCATTTGTAACTGTAGAACTTTTACAATCAGCGAATACGGATCTTTCCCTTCAGGATGCTCAGAGAAGAGTCGGACAGATTGCTTCAAGACTTCCTGCCGGGTCAAAGGCTTCATCGATCTCAAAGTTTGCGCTTGATGAAATCCCGATCTTAAGAATGGGTGCCTCTGCTGAAATGGATTCAAAATCGTTTTATCAGTTTATGAAAGATAAAATTCAGCCGCTTCTTTCAAGGGTGCCTGGCGTCGGTCAGATTGCTCTCATTGGCGGCGAGGAGCGGGAAATTAAAGTTAATCTTGATCTGCAGAAACTGCGCGCTTATGGATTTTCAATTCCGCAGGTAACACAAGTAATTAAAAATGCCAATCTGGATTTTCCTACCGGAAAAATTAAGGATCAGGATGGCCAGTTCATTGTACGTGTCGCGGGAAAATTGACTTCGGTGAATGATCTTAAAAACCTGAGCATCGGAGAATCAAGGCAGGGTGGTGATATAAAACTTTCCGATATTGCCGATGTTGAAGACGGTATTAAAGATTACAAAAATATTGCCCGTATTAATTTCCGGAATACAATTGGAATAGTTCTCCAAAAGCAGACAGATGCAAATGCCGTTGAGGTTTCCAGACTTGTACGCGAAGAGATCCGGAGGATTGAAAGTGTGTATAAAAACAATAATCTGAAATTTGAAATTGCCCAGGATGGCTCGCTTTTCACGATCGATGCGGCAAATGCTGTAAAGGAAGATCTGGCGTTGGCAGTTTTACTTGTTTCAATCGTCATGCTGATGTTCCTTCACAGCATAAGAAATTCCGTTATAGTACTTGTTGCAATTCCCTGTTCTTTAATTTCAACTTTTATTGCCATCTGGGCACTCGGTTTTACATTAAATCTGATGACGCTTCTGGGGCTTTCGCTTGTTGTGGGTATTCTGGTGGATGACTCAATTGTTGTTCTTGAGAATATTTATCATCATCTGGAAAAAGGGGAAGAGAGCAGAATTGCGGCGTTGAGAGGACGAAATGAGATTGGATTTGCCGCGCTCGCAATTACATTTGTTGATGTGGCAGTGTTCCTTCCGCTAACCCTTGTGGGCGGAATGGTAGGAAATATTCTGAGAGAATTCTCCGCTGTTGTTGTTGTTTCCACTTTGATGAGTCTGTTTGTGTCTTTTACCGTAACACCAATGCTTGCATCAAGGTTTGCGGTCCTTGAACGGCTTACAAACCGGACATTACTCGGAAAATTTGCCATATGGTTTGAAGAGAAATTTAAGGTATTTACCGAAAAATATGTTTTACTTTTAAAATGGGCATTGAAAAACAGAATTAAAGCAGCGTTAATTACTCTCGCGGCGTTCATTGCATCATTCGCGTTAATCCCATTTGGATTTATCGGAGCCGAATTCATGACGCAGTCTGACAGAGGTGAATTTGCAGTTACTTTGGAAATGGCTCCGGGAACAACAATTGAACAGACAAATATTGCATCTCAGAAAGTCGAAAAACTGATTGGGCAGATGCCGGAAATTTTGAGAATGTATTCAAATGTCGGAGCTTCCAGCGAAGGTCTTGTTGGATTTGCTTCAAGTAATACAACCGAGATAACGGTTACCCTGGTGCCAAGAGACCGGAGAATTAAATCTACCGATCAGGTGGGGGATGAAATTAAGCAGATGGTTCAGCGCATCCCGGGTGTGAAAGTCAGAGTCAATCCTATCGGAATTTTCGGGGTAGCAAATCAGACACCGATTCAGCTGACAATTAACGGTCCTAATTATGATAATGTTGTTAAGACGGCCGATAAAATTCAGACTATCGTTAAAGCAATACCGGGCACTGCGGATGTTCGCCTTTCCGCGGAAGACGGAAATCCGGAAACCAGAATTGAGATCGACAGAAGAAAACTTACAAGTTTCGGATTATCAGTAGCAGAAGTGGGACAAGCGCTTCAGATCGCGCTTACAGGCGACGACGATTCAAAACTGCGCGAAGGCGATACCGAATATGATATTAAAATTGCGCTTGATGAATTTGACCGATCAAAAACGGATGAAATCGGAAATATCAGTTTTACTAACCGTAAAGGACAGCAGATTTATCTTAAACAGTTCGCGGATATTTACCGCGCAACCGGACCGACTAAATTAACTCGTCAGGCAAGAAGCGCCGCGGTTACTGTTTTTGCCCAAGTGCAGGGCGGAAGAACAACCGGAGCCATATCGCAGGATATGGAGAAAGCATTTGCCAAATTCAATTTTCCTCCGGGCGTTACTTATTCATTCCAGGGCGATGTTAAGAATCAGCGTGAATCTTTCGGGGATTTAGCGCTCGCAATGTTTGCGGCAATTCTTTTTACTTACATGGTAATGGTTGCGTTATATGACTCATTTATATATCCGTTTGTAATTCTTTTCTCAATACCGCTTGCTATGATCGGTGCGCTGTTGGCTCTTGCGTTGACAATGAAAGCGCTTAACATTTTTACAATTCTTGGTTTGATAATGCTTACCGGACTGGTGGCAAAGAACGCTATTCTACTCGTTGACAGAACGAATTTTATGCGCGCACAGGGAGAAAGTGTGTATGATGCTTTAATAGACGCTGTAAGGATGAGAATTCGTCCGATCTTTATGACTACTTTAACTATGATCTTCGCAATGACTCCGATCGCGCTTTCAACAAGCTCCGGCGCTGAATGGAAATCAGGCCTTGCGTGGGCGCTGATCGGGGGATTAACAAGTTCTCTCTTATTAACTTTATTGATTGTTCCGCTTGTTTATACCAAAGTTGAGGAATACCGTATTAGAATTCCGAAACTTTTCGGAAAAGTCACAGACCTTTTTCTAAATAAAAAGAAAACAGCAGTTCCGGATTCTGTTTCTGAAGATCTGGGTTTGAGCAAGTGATGGGAAGTATTTAGTATCTAGAGACGATGAGCCGCAGTCAAAATGATTGCGGCTTTATTTTATTCACTCTTAATAATCTTCCCGTATATTTGTTCTATCATTATTAATAACCTGAATTAATCAATGCAAAAATATTCCGTAATTGTCTTCGATCTGGGGAATGTTCTTATTCCATTCGACTATGCCCCGCTGATTCAAAAATTTAACGGTATCCGTAAAAATCTTGGCGATGAATTCGCTAAATTCTACGAAGAGAATTATGAAATACACCGGAATTACGAGCGGGGGCAAATTAGTTCTAATGATTTCATTGCGAAGATGCTTAAAGTGCTCGATCATAAAGTAACCCCGGATGAATTTTGCGGGCTGTTTTCAAGCGTCTTCACCGTAAACGAGAAAGTTGTAGAGTTATTGCCGCGTCTGAAAAAAGATTATACTCTTATTCTTCTTTCAAATACAAACGAGATTCACAGGAAATACGGATGGCAGAAATATGAATTTCTGAATCAGTTTGAGAAATTAATCCTATCGTATGAAGTCGGCTCTGTTAAGCCGGAAGAAAAAATCTACAGATCGGCCGAAAAATTCAGCGGAAGACCGTCAAGCGAGCACTTCTTTATTGATGACATTGCCCAATATGTTGAAGGTGCAATAAAATGCGGGTGGGGAGGTGTGCAGTTTATTGATTATGAGAGTCTTGTAAAGGAATTGAAGAGACAAGAGATACTCTGAAACAGTGGATATGTGTTAAAAAATTCCAGTCTTATAGAACGAGGATGACGCGGATTAATTCGATTTTCGCGGATAATATCACCTCCCGCTGAGCCAATATATTAACCTTTCATCTCGAATCGCCGATGTTTTTTATCGGAGTGAGAAATCCAAACCCTGTTGTATTCTAAGATTCCTCACCGCTCACTTTGTTCGGGTTCGGAATGACAAATTAAATTATTAATCAACCCCAGGTTTTCCAGACTTCCGGCAAGTATCCCACAGTAACTTCCTTACCGTTTCTTACAATCGGAGTTCTGAAGAGTAACGGATCATTCAATAATTCTTCTTCTGTATTAAATGTCATGTACTGAAGATTACGCTTTTTAAATTGCTTTCCTTCGCGGTCGATCAATTCATCCGATTTATATACCCGCATTATGCTTTCAAGTTCACCCTTTGAAATCCCTTTTTCATTTAGATCCCTGAAATGAAACGGAATCCTTCTTTCCTTAAAGTACCGCTCCGCTTTCCTTGTGTCGCTGCAGCTTTTAGTGCCGAATATCTGAACATTCATAAAAATAACCCCTCTGCGGCTTCAAACCGCATTGTTTGGCGTGCTCAAAAGTTTTATTTTTCTAATGGATAATAATAATTAAAGTGCGGAAATAATATGCGTCATTTCAGAAATATTTTATACATCACGTTAGGAATCATTACAATGAGCTGCAGTTCAGAGAAAAAAACAGAACCGGATAATTTTAAATATACAACAGAAACATTCGCCGATCTCAGGATCCAGCGGTATCTGGTTCCCGGTTTCGATGAGCTCACTTTGCAGCAGAAACAATTGGCCTATTATCTCTACCAGGCGGCATTATCCGGCCGTGATATGATCTATGACCAAAACTATAAACACAATCTTTATATAAGGCGTACGCTTGAAGCCATAATCAATACTTACACCGGCGACCGCACTACACCCGAATTCCAGAAGTTTATGACCTATATAAAAAGAGTATGGTTCTCCAACGGTATTCATCATCACTACTCCAATAAAAAATTTCTTCCCGAATTTTCTTTGCAGTATTTCAAAGAATTGGTCGGCGGAGCGGACGAATATGAACTTCCCCTTCAGAATATGGAACGTCCGGATGATCTGATTAAAAAACTGACGCCGATCATGTTCGACCCGAAAGTTGACGCGATGAAGGTGAATCAGGATCCTAAGTATGACCTGGTTAAATCATCAGCTGTCAATTTTTATGATGGAGTAACTCAGAAGGAAGTTGAAGAGTTTTATAAGAAACTGGTTAATCCGGACGATCCCCGGCCGGTCTCCTACGGATTGAATTCCAAGCTTGTAAGATTAAAAGGGGAGATTGTTGAACGGTATTACAGAACAACCAGCATTTATGCCGATGCAATAAAAAAGATAGTCAGCTGGCTTGAGCAGGCAGTAACTGTCGCGGAAAATGATCAGCAGAAAAAAGCCCTTAAGCTGCTTGTTGAATATTATCAAACGGGCGATCTTAAAAAATGGGATGAGTATAACATCGAGTGGGTTAAAGATACAAACTCGGTTATTGACGTGGTCAACGGATTTATTGAAACTTATAACGATCCTCTCGGCTACCGGGCGACCTATGAATCGTATGTCTCCATTCAGGATAATGAAGCCACCAAGAGGATTAAAGCGATCAGCGATAATGCTCAGTGGTTCGAAGACAATGCGCCCATTATGAATGAACATAAAAAGAAAAATGTGAAGGGAATAAGCGCCAAAGTCATTACAGTTGTGATAGAATCAGGCGATGCCTCACCCTCTACGCCAATCGGCGTTAACCTTCCTAACTCAAATTGGATCAGAAAAGAGTACGGCTCAAAGTCGGTGAATATGGGAAATATTGTGCATTCATATAATATATTCGGAACTACAAGCGGTGTGCTGGAAGAGTTTGCATTTTCCAAAGAAGAAATTGACAGGTCAAAAAAATACGGAGCACTTGCAAGTGATCTTCACACCGACATGCATGAAGTAATCGGGCACGCTTCAGGACAGATGAATCCGGGAGTGGCAGAACCCCATTCCACATTAAAAAATTATTACTCAACACTCGAGGAAGCGCGCGCGGATCTTGTTGCGTTATACTATTTAATGGATCTGAAACTCGTTGATATCGGCGTAATGCCTTCATTAGAGGCGGG
>PGYS01000158.1 GCA_002839795.1 Ignavibacteriae bacterium HGW-Ignavibacteriae-3
TGATAGACAAGTCCCTGCGTCAGAAGCATATCGATAGGATAGCGGAGATGATTCAAAAGATCTTTGGACATATCGCTTTTTGCTTTGAACAGACCGGGGAAAATTCTGCTCCATACTTTAATGACAGGATCGTCCTGATCCATTATATAAAAATCCACATTTCCGTCGTAAGCGTTAATTACCGCTTTTACTGAATTGCGTATGTAATTTATTCCCTCAAGGTAAGGACTCACTTTAGTTGTAAGCATCTTTTTGCTTCCGCCTTCCTCGATCTGGATATTTTCAGTCGCTGAAAACGGCTGGCTGTAGGGATAATAGCTCGAGGTTGTATACGCGTCTATCATCCAGACGAGTTTCCCCTCGGTAAGCACGAGGTACGGATCTTTATCAAACTGAAGGAACGGCGCCAGAAGCTTAACGCGTTCCGTGATCTGCCTGTGAAACATAAAGCGGCTGCTGTCCGTGGGATAATCTGAAAATAAAAAGTTGGTGCCGTCAAATTTCCAGCCGTATAAAAATTTTCTCCAGAAGTTTGAAAGCTGAACTCCGCCTGTTCCGGCATATTTTGTGTAAACATTATCCTCGCCGCTGGGGTAGTCGAATTCCTTTACTTTGGAATTTACTATAACGTGTGTTTTGGTAAGCTCGCCGAAATAAATCTGAGGCTGGGTCACCTGCAGCGATTTTGATTCAGTCACCGGAGGAATATCCTTTATTAATAAATGGGGGAGTCCTTCGGCGTTAAATTCGCTCACGCCGGCCATAGTTAGTCCGTAGCCGTGCGTGTACTGAAACCGTTTATTCACAAATGTCTGGCTCTGAACCGGCAGATTATCGAGATTGATCTCCCGTCCGGAAACCATCACCTGCTTTTCCTTTCCGTCAATGGTGTAGCGGTCAACATCAACGTCGGAAAATTCATAATAGAGGCGCATTGTCTGGAACTGCCTGTAAACTGCATCAAGCGCTTTCCAATCCCCCAATCTGATATTATAGAACAGGCCCGGATTCTCATTTATCGTTGCCTGCGTAAGAGTTCCCTCCATGGGATACTCTTTCTCTTCAACCTTATCGAGCCCGAAGCCGTACCGTGTAAATTCAATATTATTTTTTATGTAAGGACGTTCATAAGTGATCTCATTCGGTTTAACAACAAGCCAGTTGAACGCGTTCGGCAGCGCGCTGAATGCTATTCCCCATAAAGCCGCGATTAATATTCCCGCGGAGGCAATTACCATTAAATGCGATCTGTCAGGACTGATACGGAATTTTCCGAAAATATATTTTTGATATGCCCTTCTTAAAGGCGGTACTACCAGGGAAATGCTTATGAGAATAAAGAGAACAATAACAACCGCGGTTGCCGGAAGAAGAATATTAACATCGGTCCAGCTCATGCCGGACGCGACTCCGGTTGAAGAGTACATTAAATGATATCTGCTTAAAAATCTCTCCGCCGCGAGTATAAGAATAAATACGGACGCATTTAAATAAAGCGGGAAGTAGAATTTTTTGGAAGTTATCTCAAATTCATTTGGAATATAAAAGAGCACATTGTTTTCCGTGAACTTCACGAATGAAGATAAAAATATTGCGATAAGAGAAATTACAGACAGAACAAAAAAGAGACTTATCAAAGCATCGAAAAAGGGCAGCGAGAAAAGATAAAAGCCCACATCTTTGCCAAGTACAGGATCTGTTAATCCGGTAGTAACTCCGTGCCAGTATTTAAGAATTGTATCCCAGTTGGTTGAGCCCCAGACTCCTCCGATCAGAATTCCGAGTATCTTTGTTAAAGCCCTGATTATACGGTTCTTTTTAGGAATGCCGAGCGTGAGCAGATAGATTAGAACGAATCCTGATAAAGCTCCCCCTATTGCAAGAAGTCCCGCTGAGTTTATATACGTCCAGAACGGATCTCCGTAACCGAGCTGTTGATACCACAGCGCCTCACCCCAGAAATCCATAAACCAGAAGAATGAGAAAGTTAAAATTGCCAAAACGATTCCTGATACTTGAATAATACGCTTTTGCTTTCTGGCGCCTGATATAAACAGCAAAACGGATATGGCTAATAAAATCACTAACAATGCAGTGTACATTTTAATTTTCCCTCTTTGATGAACGAAACTATGTTTAACTTATATAAAATTAACCATTAATTCATCCGTTAATCTGACAGAGAGTACGTTTAATAGTTGGATTCATCCTTTTCATCGAAAAAAAAATTTTAACAGGGAATAAATTTAAATTCTCCGGCATTATTTCAGGATCAAAAAGTTAAACAGCAATTCACCTCTTCAAATCACATGAACTAAATAACACTGCAGGCGCAAATGATTGAATGAAAGCTGAATCCTTCCCTGATTTGCTTCATCACATTGTAAACGAAATAAAGGAGCTATAAATGTTAAATACAAATCTTACACACATATTATCAGAACTGGAACACTCAAAACTTTTGCAGGAAAATGAAAATGTAATGATCTGCTGCGGCAGAATGGGACCGATGTGCATTCCGGTCTATGAAGTCATGGAGGAAATCGAGAGCGAGTATCCTAATGTGAAATTTGCGGACATGGAGTTCGACACTCCGGATGCAAAGGTTATCAGGAATCTGCAGGAAGTCCGAGGTTTTCAGGGAATTCCATTTGTAGTCTATTATAAAAATGGAAAAGTTGTAAGAGCTACCAGCAGCATTCAATCCAGAGAACAGATAACTGAAATCCTTGATGCCAATTTTAAGAAAAAATAATTATGGAAAATCATTTTGATGTTATTGTAATCGGCGGCGGCGCTGCCGGTTTAACTGCGGGAATATATTTGTCCCGCGCCAAAGTAAATACTCTTATTCTGAATGAGGGGGCTGTGGGCGGGCAAATGGTTCTCACTCATGAGATCGCAAACTATCCGGGTGTTGAAAGCATAAGCGGATACCAGCTTGCCCGCAATATGAAGGCGCAGGCTCAAAAATTCGGCTGCACCATCAAATCAAATCTGACGATCACTAATCTTGAATTGAACGGAGAACTGAAGACGGTCACTGTTAATAATAAGGAAACTTATTCCGCAAATGCGGTGATTCTCGCAACGGGAGGCAAATCAAGAATGCTGGGGGTTCCCGGTGAAGAGAAGTTCAAAGGAAAAGGAATTTCTTATTGCGCCACATGCGACGGCGATTTTTTCCGGGATAAAGAAATAATCGTTGTAGGCGGAGGAAATTCGGCTTTGGAAGAAGCGGTTTCGCTTACAAAATACGCGTCAAAAGTTACAATTGTTCATCAGTTTGATCATTTCCAGGCGCTTGAACATTACATAGAAGAAGCGCGAAGTAATGAAAAGATAAATTTTATTATGGAATCCCGGATCTCAGAATTTTTGGGCGGTGAAAAACTTGAAAAAGTGCTCATTCAAAATCTCTCATCAAACCAAATTGAAACTATGAATGTTGACGGCGTTTTCATTTTTATCGGGTATGTACCGAACACTGAAAAGATTGCGGGCGCTGTTGAGCTTAATGAATGGAAAGAGATCATAGTTGATAAAAATATGGCTGCAAATATCCCGGGTGTTTTTGCGGCAGGGGATTCTACGGCAAAAAGATACAGGCAGGTTACTACCGCGGTTGCGGACGGAACTATCGCCGCATTAAGCGCTTCCGAATATATCAATGAATTTAAAAAATCCGGGGCAATGACCGAAGCAGTATAATTAAAGGGAAATAATGGATAACAGGAGAAAGTTTCAAATAGGATTAGGTGTGATTATCATACTCACCGGACTGTTCACGGACAATTCCTTCTGGGCCGCCGGAATATTTCTGATTGCAGCCGGAGTCTTTAATTTTTGTCCGGCCTGCAGAAACGGTTCGTGTAAAGCGGATGAAAAGCCGGCGAAATCAGTGAATCCCGAATCTTAATTATTAACGATACTGCAGTATGGCTAAATTAAACTTGCTCGCATAATTTGTCAGTTGAATTCCGGATGCATAAATTAGCAGCGCCACAATATTTATTATTCCAAATAGTGATTTACAAATTAAGATTATAATCTAAAGACGGGATCTTATGGAAGCGTACCAGATAATTCTTTTATTCTTTATTCTTTTAATACTCTTTTTCAGAATTAAAAAATATATAGCTTCACGTTCTGTGACTAATTATTCATCGGTTGAAGTCAGAAAGATGATCAAAGATAATAGCGGAATTGTTCTTATGGATGTAAGGACGGAGAAGGAAAGAAAATCCGGATCGATAAAGCCGTCAATTCATCTCCCTCTGCACGAAATATCTATTAAATCAGATCAGCTTAAAAAATATAAGTCGAGGGAAATAATCTGCTACTGCCAGACAGGGAGCCGGAGTATATCCGCCGCAATTAAACTTCAGAAAATGGGATTTGACGCTGCCAATATGAAAGGCGGGTATATCAAATGGTAGCAGACTGACAATAAGAATAAAAAGGCCTCAGTTACTTATATTCTGGCTACAGCTCTTCCTTATTTCTCTGATGCCACACGGAAATATATTTATTGAACAGATTTGATTTTGAGATGAACCCCGCGTACCTGTCATTATTCGTCACGGCAATATTCCAGACCTGCTTTTCCTCGAAGATATTTATCGCCTCATTTATATCGCTGTTAATATCTATAGTGAGAAAATTTGTGTTCATTATTTCGTAAATGAGAATGACATCATAGATCTCGCTGTTCAGCATTACCCCTCTGACGTCATCAAGAGTAATAACCCCGACAAGTTTATCCTCATCATTGACCACGGGAAATAAATTTCTCTTTGTGGATTGAATTTTATCCATCAGATCACGCAGTTTCATGTTAGGCTTGAACTTTTGAAAATCTGTTTCCACCAGACTGTGTATACTGACGTTTTGCAGAGAGAATTTTTCTTTTCCCGAGCTTAAATCAATTCCTCTGTTGGAAAGAGGGGATGTATATATGGAGTATTTGTTAAAATATTTCGAAATGAAAAAAGAAAAAGCCGTTACAATCATCAGCGGAACAATGAGGGCGTAGCCTCCTGTAATTTCCGCTATGAGAAATATTCCCGTCAGCGGGGCGTGCAGCACGCCGGCAAGCACACCGGCCATTCCTACTACTATAAAGTTTGCCTGGTTCAACTGGGCAAGACCGAAGAATTTTAAAATGTGGACGAGCAGAAATCCTGTAATGGCGCCTGTAAAAAGAGAGGGGGCAATAACCCCGCCGTTGCCGCCCGAACCGATTGTAAGCGCCGTCGCAATAACCTTGGTAAGAATTATTAACGCGGCAAAAATTATTAATGCCAGATCCGGATTGAGAAACGTCTGAAAAACGGAACCTAAAAGAATATCCTTATTGTTGCCGGCCAGCAATGCGACAACAGTGGAATATCCTTCCCCGAAAAGAGGCGGGAAGAGAAGTATTAATAAACATAATAACAGACCGCCGTATAATATTCTTTTGAACTGGCTCTTGACCCGCTCGGTGCGGTTTTCAACCGCGAAGGTCATCTTGATCATATACAGGGAAATAATTCCGCATAAAACTCCCAGTACTATATAATATGGTATCGCATCTATCTTCCAGCCCTCGGTGACGAGGTAGAAAATCTGGCCGCTGTAAATTAATTTGGATAATACAGCCGACGAGGCCGATGCTATCAGCAGGGGGATAAAGGATGAAATGGTTATATCCGGCAGCAGAACCTCGAAAGCAAAAATTACTCCTGCAATCGGACTGTTAAAGATAGCCGATATGCCTGCGGCTGACCCGCAGGCCAGCAATAAAGTTCTTATATGATAATTTAATTTCAGTTCTTTGGCTACATTGGAGCCGATGGATGCCCCGATTACGACAATGGGGGCCTCAAGTCCTACTGATCCGCCCATTCCCACCGTCGCTCCGCTTGTAAGAAGGTGAGAGAATATTTTTCGCGGGGGAATGTCTGACTTCTTTCTTATAATCAGGTATATGATATTGCTCAGGCCGCGTGTAATTTTTCCATCGAATACAATGTTAATTATTATAACTGAAATAATTATCCCTATCAGAGGGAAAAAATAGATCATGAACGGAGTCCCGATGGAGCCCAGAATGCTTCGCGATTCATCCTGAAAAAAATGTACAACAGATTTTAATGCTACCGCGGCCAATCCGGATAGCAGTCCTACCACCAGACTTAAAATCAGAATAAACGTTTTGGGTTCAATTTTACTGGTAAGAAACAGATAACTCTTTTTCCGGAGCAGTTTAAGATTTATTCTAATCTGTCGGAGCAACCTGTTCAATATGATCTCTTTTGTTTGTGTAAAAATACAAAAATCATCTTCATTTTGTCGGGCGGGAATAATCTTATTTACAATCCGCCTGAACAATCTGTAAAAATTCAGGAAGATATTTGCTTCTGTTACGCTCTATGAACTATTTTTGGTCTGTTTATAATATGGCGCGTTCGTCTAGTGGTCCAGGACGCCGCCCTCTCAAGGCGGAGATCACGGGTTCGACCCCCGTACGCGCTACTTTTAGAAGTTAATAAGAATTAAGTGATGAACATTTCGGAGATCACGGG
>PGYS01000159.1 GCA_002839795.1 Ignavibacteriae bacterium HGW-Ignavibacteriae-3
TTTTCACCGCCGTCATTATATTCCAGTTCAAATTTCCGGTTAATGTGTTTAACATATTGAACCAGAAATTTAAGCGGTCTTTCCACTCCCGGCGAAGATACATCAAGGCGATAATTTTTATCTACCAGTTTCTCCGATTCGATAGCCTGATCAATATCCCTGCTGACATTCGCGCAATCCAAAGCTGTAACGCCTTTTTCACCGTCAATAAATACTTCTATTATTCTTAGGTGATTGTCGCCGCGGGTAGCCAGGTCAACCAGGATAAAACCGTGAGCTTTTACAATTTCTTCGATTCTACTATTAATTTGAAGCTTTTCCATATTCTATAAATAAAAATCGCCCTCGAGGGGCGAATTGGACGGCACAAATGTAGGAAGAATTGCTTGAAATAGCAAAGGAATTAAGGAGTCTAAATTGTTATTAATTCAGTCAAATTCCCTGATTTTCCCATCTTGTAATATTAGCCCGCGGCTAAAACCCCGGGCTAATATTTTCAAAATCATCTGATTTCGAAAGCAGCACTAACAACAGCGGTTATCTCCTTCTCCACTGAGGAGACATCGTTCATACCGTAATCCGAAATAACATTTGAATTCTGGGGTGTAATCTGAATAACTCCCATCCGGGCATTACGTAAAGAACCAAGACTTCTCCCGGTAGCCTCTGCAATTTTAGCCGCACGATCCATCGCATTTTTTGAAGCAGCCGCCTGAACTTCAATTTTAAGATCATCTAATTTCGTAAATAAATATTCAGGAGCGTCCACATTGATATCCAGCCCCTTCTCCACCAATGAGCTTAATGAAAGAGAAAGCTCTTTTATTTTTTTCACATCATTCGAATTCACTTCGAAACGCTGGCTATAAATATAACCTAGCACTTTCTGAGTCTGGTTTCCGTTCGGGGCAATTTCAAAAATGGGATAACCGTTTATACTGAATACCTCAATTTGATCTTTGGGAAGCCCTTTCTCAGCAAGATATTTTAAAACCACCGGCATCTGCTGTTGAATTAACTGATAGGCACCTCGTCTGTCATAACTGGTGGCTTGGATGGTTCCGCGCTGAATTCCGAGATCGGAAGTAATCATTTTTTTTGCCGACCCGGTTACTGTTATTGTCTGATCCGCGTTCTTCGCCGATTTCCAGACGAGAGAAAAGATAATAACAGAAAGGATTAATGCCGCGGAGGGAATCGATATGGGAATAATGTATTTATATTTTTCGTTCATAATTGCATCCTTGTTAGATTGATGTGCGGAAGATAAACTCTATAAGAAGAAATTCATAAATATTTTTTTTAAAAATGATCAGGTATAAATTCAGAAGTAAAAACAGCCATCTTTAAAATTTTTGACCTTCCGAGATCCGGAAGTTCGATATGAACTATGTAAATACCGCTCGGCACCTGAAAATAATTTTCTGTTAACAAGTTCCATCTAACAAATTGATCCGGAGAATCTTTTTCAAGTTTACGAACCATATGCCCCGCCAGATTGAAAATTCTTATTACGGCACGTTGTGGTAGATGCGAGAAGGTCAGATGCTTGTCATACTTATTAAATTCGTTGCTGTTGCCCCCATAATACGGGTTGGGGAATATATTTATTTTTTCGATGTCATCAATTGCAAGTTTTTCATTATAAACAACTTTTGGTGTGGTAATACGGTAAATGTCTTTCTCGCTTACAGGATTTGACGGATTATCTTTCACTCTCAGTATAAATCCTTCAGTGACCATGAAATCACTGCCACCCGAAAGGTTGGATTGATTTGTCAGAAGGATTTTGTTAGTCGTAATATTTGAAAGATTGAACAAAGTTTTAGAATCAACGATTTTGAATGAGATTTCGTATTCATTGCCTGACATAGCGGTCGGATCGATTATCAATGCATTTACTTCAGCTGCGGAATTTCCCCCTGTGTGGTTAGCCGTTATCAAGTCGCCGAATTTGCCTTCATATCTCACTCCGGGTTTTGAGGTTTGCGGTTTTACGGTAATAATTGAAATTGGACTTTCAACATACCCGTATGGAAATCCTGCATCCAAAGCTGTATTGAAATAACTGACTCCAAAATCATAATCACTTCCGTTGTTCAGCGGCTTGTCATTCAGATAGTCTTTCCTGATTGAAATAAAGCGCTGAATTCCTGAATCGGTGCCAAAAACCTTGTTGACAATAAAAACAAATCCTCTTACCGGCTCTATTTGCTCATCATAATAAAATTGTCTCTGATCATTCAGATCGAAAGTTGCAATTAATTTTTTCTGACCGAGAGTTGATTCATTTTTTGAAATCTGATAGACATTGTACCCTTGAAAGGAATAGATGGTTGATTTAGATTTTTCAATCATATTTGTCCTTGCCGGGTCGCTTCCCCAGGTCAAAATAACTTCTCTGTCTAATCCTGCCGCCAACAGTTCAGGACTCTGATTAATCTTTGACGGTGGAATAAAATTTTCATTGTATAATTTTTGAGCGAACTTGACGGACTTTTTGAGAAGTGAGACAGACGCAAGCCGGTAAAATCCTTCTCCTCCTCCGGCCGCAATCTGCGCGAATATAACTTCCTGCGTATCACCCGCGGCCATGTTAAAAGGACCTGTACTCAACATCATACGTCTATCGTGTTTACGATCCGTCCATCCGTTTGGATAAGTTATTCCGCCAATAAACCCCTGTTGCGTTATCGGATCACCTGATAAAGGTAGTTTAGTGGATGCTCCGGTCAGGGGATTCAGAAAAGGAGTACCGTCGCTTAATTTCCCAAGTAAAAAATTATAGAGTTGTAATGTTCCGTTATAACTATTTAGGCTTGGATCTGAATATGGAGGTGGAGATTTTGCAATCCAACTAAAGGCGCTCATTGAAAGATTTTTCTTGCCAGGTATTTCTTTCCCTTTAAATTTTGCTTTGTCATTTACACCACCCGGAATTATCGGACCCTGAAGAAGACAAAATCCGACTGAAGGAATATAAGAGCCATATGATGGATCAGAATCATCTCCGTTGTAGCAATAATCCAGATTGAGCAAAGTGTCGCACCCGACAAGATCATCCCCCGCATCGCCGCCTACATCCGGATCAGAGAAAATACCGAAATACATTTCATCAAATTTTACACTGCTTTTGTTTATAACCAGATATCTTTTAAAAATCATGTTGCCGAGCGGCTCAACATTTTTGTATGCCCACACAGTAGTCTGCATTTCAATGCCCAATGGAGGAGAACCGTAAAGTTTTTTTGTTTGTATAGAATCGAGATCATTCGCAGCAAACCAGATAGTTTGATCTGCGCCGGGAAAACCGGGTATATCAGTAGAGGGTTCATATGTTCCATTCTTATTCACATCTTCAAATGGAGCGCCGCCGGCAGCCGGCCATTCGTTCCAATCCCTTTCATACTGATTGTAAACGGTTTGACGATCTTTCTTCTCATCTTTCACTTCAGTTGCTAAGTCTCCGGTTTTATAATCCGGTCTGACCCTGAAAATCCTGGCTGAAGCTGAATTGGGATCATCCGGCTTACCGTTTGGCAATATTTTCCCCGGCGTTAAACCGGTATTATAAGATGAACCGCCGCTCCGGATTTGCCCGTTTACATTCGCTCCCCATAATAATCCTGATTCATACACAAGTGTTTTACCGGAAAGAGGCGGAAATTCAAAACCGGAATCCCCGGTTAATGACTGATCAGCGCGGCCTGTATTGTAGATGAACGTGGAAACTCCATTGATATTCATCTTCGAATATTGCTCCGATAGGATTGTCTCCCCTACGGCCTTGAATGGTTTATCTTTCCCCTGAGCCATCAGGAATGAAGTAGTAGAAATGAAAAACAGAAAAGACGTTTTAAGTAATTTGCCGGCAAACGAATCTGAGAATTTCATTCTCACCCCGCAATAAATTCTGAGTTAAGATATAAAATCCTGGATTAAAAACAACGGGTAAAAGATATATCTATTGAACACCGAGAATAATGATCTGCCAGATACTTGAATAAGACTTGCAGACTTCCTGATTCAATTTCAATTCTGAGATCTTTATTTTCAACAGAGTATAAGACGGAGTGGTTTTAATCTGTAAATTTATTTTAAACTATGCCCGAAACTTTCGCCGACTTTTCTTCCTATTGACTCAATCTTAAATTTCAGACAGCCGGAACAGGCAAGCGGGTCATCAGTTACGCAAATCTTACCTTCATAAATTTTATAATTTTGACGGTATGGATTAGGGGTATAATTCGGCATGACTACATTTGCACCAACCTCCAATCCTTTTTCGCGCCCACCTTCAATCAGACTGCCTAAAGCAGTAGTGGAAGGAATGTGCGCATCTTTCAATACAATCCGGGCGACTGCCATAGTTTTAAGAGTGAGTTGCACATCGGCCTTTGATACATTACACAGAGGAGTATCATTTGAAGGAATGAAAGGACTGAATGAAGCCATATCATTTATCAGACTCTTACAAAGAAGAATATCATCGGCAATATCGTCCGGAGTTTGTCCGGGCAGTCCGATAATGTTTCCGCTTCCTACCTGAAAACCAATCGACTTCAGATATACAAGATGTTTAATTCTTTCATCAAGACTTTGTTTATTATGAATAGCCGAATAAAGTTTTTTGTTGGCGCTTTCATGTTTTAGCAGGTAGCGGTCTGCTCCTGCATTCTTCCATTCCAGATATTCCTCAAAGCCTCTTTCACCAAGACTGAGAGTGATTGCCAAACCATAATTAAGTTTAATCTCCCTAATCAGATCTGATATAAATTCTTTCGTATAAGAAAAATCCTCTCCGGACTGCAGTACAACTGTAAATATTTTTGCTTTATGTATATGCTCAACGGTAGCAAGAATCTCGTCCTTCGTCATTCTATATCTTGGAAGAGCGTCATTGCTGATCCGCAAGCCGCAATAGAGACAATCCTGCTCGCAGTAATTAGAGAATTCAATTATGCCCCGTAAATGAACATCATCCCCGCAAAATTCTTTTCTGACTTCATTAGCCCGATAATATAAATTTTCAACTTCATTTTTATCGGTTAGAGAAAGCATATAAATAATGTCGCGCTTATCGAATTCCTCTTTATTTAAAACAGAATTGAGATTCGGGTTTTTCATTTGTGATTGCATCATTTTATGATGTGAAGAATGAATTATAAAAAAACATCTCTTTCGCCTTTATTAACTTTATCAATCATTTGCTCACTTTTACGTTTCGTTATACCGTCGAGCTTTTCTACTTCATTTTTGATAAACTCTTTTCCGATTTCTTTTGTCTCCGGAGAGGCAAAATCATTTAAATATTCTGAAAATGTGGCCATGGAATTCGGAACACAAATTTTTCCGATGTTTCCGGTTTTGGCAAGTTCCATAAATCTATCACCGGTCCGCTGAGATCTGTAGCAGGCGGTGCAGAAGCTCGGCATATAACCTGATGATGTAACATCATTTACAATCTCATCGAGTGTTCTGTGATCTCCCAATTGAAACTGTTCCATATCATGCGCATTGAGGCATTCCTTAGATTCTTTATAAGCTCCGGGCGAAGTTCTGCTTCCGGCGCTTATTTGAGAGATCCCTATTTCAAACAATTCTCTGCGCAATTCCGCACGCTCACGGGTCGATAAAATTATTCCTGTATAGGGAACGGAGAGGCGAATGACCGCCACAAGTTTTTTAAAAGATAAATCTTCGACGGCATCCGGCGGATTTAATGCGACCGGAGCATTTAATGCGGGCTCGAGCCTGGGGATAGAAATTGTATGAGGTCCGATTCCGAATTTTGAATCAAGATCCGCCGCGTGCATCAGCATTGCGAGAGTTTCAAATTTATAATCAGTCAACCCGAATAATGCGCCGATGCCTACGTCGTCTATGCCCGCCTGAAGCGAACGGTCCATCGCGTACAATCTCCACGCGTAATCGCTTTTCGGTCCCGAGGGGTGCATCTCTTTGTAAGTCCCGTATCGATAAGTTTCCATAAAACACTGATATGTACCGATATCAAATGACTTAAGAATTTTGAAATCCTCTACTGAAAGCGGAGCAGTGTTAATGTTTAACCTTCTTATATTATTTCCATTAATATTGACGCTGTAAATTCTCTCAACCGCCTGACCTGTAAATTTCATTCCCGCCTTGCCGGGATGTTCACCCGCGACCAAAAGAACTCTTTTTTGTCCTGTAAGTACCAGGTACCTGGTTTCCTCCTCAATTTCGTCAATGGATAATGTGCGTCTCAGAAGTTCTTTATTGTCTTTTCTAAATGCGCAATAGAGACAATTATTAACGCATAGATTGGTAATGTACAGCGGAGCAAATAATACAAGTCTGTTGCCGTAAATTTTTTCCTTTACTTCTTTTGCTATATGGAATAGTTTATCCAAAAGATCCGGATTATTAATCTGAAGAAGCGCGGCGCTTTCTTTAAGAGTTAATCCTTTAGCATCAGCAGCCTTTACAATAATATCACGCTGAAGATGTTCATCATTCAGTTTCTCATCTTCAAGCAGAGAGTTTATAAGAGT
>PGYS01000160.1 GCA_002839795.1 Ignavibacteriae bacterium HGW-Ignavibacteriae-3
CGAAAAAAACAGCAATGCAATTATTTTTATCGGCACACTTAATGATCCATTATAAAATGAAATTTTGGAAGGAAAAACTTTTTCATCACATTAACAGCTAAGCTAGAGCTAACGGCTGACCGCTGAAAGCAGTATTCCATAGGCTTTTTTTATCCGTGGATTCTGCTCCTTCGATCAGGCGCCTGCCGGCACTCCTCAGAGCAGCAGTAATCATTTTTAATTTTACATTCGTCGCATGTCAAAAGAATTTTATCGCAGATCTGATTGTGGCAATTGATGTAGTATGATGCCGGAGTTCCGCAGTAATAACATTTTCCTATATGCTTAATTTCTTCTTTTGTGTTAGGCGAAACAATACGGCGCTCATCAAAAACAAATACACTCCCTTCCCAATATTTGTCGGGATGTTTCGTAATATAATTCCATATGCCGCCATCCATCTGGTAGACGTCTTTAAATCCCTTCTCAACCAGGAGGGCAGAAGCTTTTTCGCATCTAATTCCCCCTGTGCAGTATGTTATAACCGTTTTATTTTTCAGATCTTCCAACTCTTCAACAACTTTTGGCCAGTCACGGAAAGTTTTCAACTTGGGTGTAACAGCATTTTTGAATTTTCCGATATTGCTTTCATAATCATTCCGGGTATCAATGATAACAAAATCCTTTCCGGAAGAATAAAATTCATTTAATTCCTCCGGTTTCAGACGTTTCGCTGTTTTAGTTAGATCAACTTTTCCAAAATCGGCGGTTACTATCTCACGTTTTACTCTAACGTGGATCTTTTTAAATGCATGTTCGTAATGCGCGTCTTCCTTAAACCAGATATCCTTAAATTCAGGAAAACTTCTGATTTCCGATTTGTACTTTTCAATATTTTCGATTGTACCGGAAACGGTTGCGTTTATACCTTCGGATGAAATCCAAATTCTTCCTTTTATTTGATTATCTACGCAGAATTTAAGATGATTTTTTTGAAACCCTTCAGGATCAGAAAAATTCACATATTTATAAAAAAGAAGAATCCTGTAATTCATTAAATAGCCCTTGATTTTAAAACTGTGTGCGATTTAATAACAATAATTCTCAAAAATAAGTTTAGAAATCATTATTCCGGAAAGAACGCTGCTTAAAGGGGCGGGACATAACACTACAATGTATGGTTGAATCGGTTATCCGAATTAAAACCGGTAAACCAGGCATTATCCTGCCGGCAAGCAGATTTAATATTACGTTGTTATATTGCAGCAAGATAATTGCAAAAACGGTAATAAATGACAGAACCCTTAATAAGTGTTGGTATTCTTAGCTCAAAAGAGATTCGTTTTGATCTTTACGGAGAATTTATCTCTGAGAATTTAGATAAGAAATTAAGCGGACGGTTCAAAGCTAAATTCGAGAATAACCAAATAAAAATATTTCATGATAAACATGAAATACTTTCCGGAAGCGAAATAATTTTTACTCCTAAGGATATTGAAACGGATTCATTTTTATTGAGAGATGTTGTAATCGGCAAAAATTTTCATTGGGAAAAAAAACTTAATCAGCGCTTCCGTGGATCGGTTAAATTTATTATCGAAGGTGAGGAACTAACTGCGGTAAATATTCTGCCGCTGGAAGAATATCTGATCAGTGTGATCTCATCTGAAATGAACTCGCGAAGTTCGTTGCAGCTTTTAAAAGCCCACGCAATAGTATCGCGCGGTTGGCTGCTTTCTCAAATTGACAAGAAGAATAAAAATGCCGTCAATGAAGTAATTAATGAAAACGAGATAATTCGGTGGTATGATAGAGAAGAACATTTGAATTATGATTTTTGCGCGGATGATCACTGCCAGCGCTACCAGGGTGTAACCAGAATAGTAAATGAAACTGCAGCGGACGCCGTTTCTGAGACCAGGGGGCTTGTATTAACAAGCGATAACATCATATGCGATACTCGTTATTCTAAATGCTGCGGAGGAATGACCGAATCTTTCGAAAATGTTTGGGAAAACGTCAGTTATCCATACCTTGTTTCTGTAATCGATTATAAATTCGAACCGGACGGCGCGGATATAGATCTTAGAAAAGAGAAAGAGGCTACGCGGTGGATACAAAGGAACCCGAATGCCTACTGCAATACCTCCGATGAAAAAGTTTTATCGCAGATACTTGTTGATTTCGACCGCTCAACAAAGGATTTTTTCAGATGGAGTATTATCTATTCTCAGGACGAGATCTCGGAATTAATCAACAGGAAAAGCGGAATCGATTTCGGAAAAATAATTGATCTGATTCCGCTTGAAAGAGGCGGTTCGGGGCGGCTGATAAAACTAAAAATAGTCGGCTCAAAAAAAGTAATTACTATCGGTAAAGAACTGGAAATAAGAAGAACACTTTCCCAATCGCATCTGTACAGCTCCGCTTTTCTTGTTGAAAAAGAAAATATCATCGAGGGGATTCCGCAAAAATTTACTTTAATAGGGGCCGGCTGGGGACACGGAGTCGGACTCTGTCAGATCGGCGCGGCGGTTATGGGTGAACTTGGTTACAGCTTTGATGAAATTCTGAAACATTATTTTAAAGGCACAACAATTCAGAGAATATTTTAATAAATGACATTTCTTAATCCCGCAATTTTATTCGGCTTGCTTGCCGCTTCGATTCCGATAGTGTTGCATTTCCTTAATCTCCGCAAACTGAAAAAAGTGGAATTTAGTACTCTCGCATTTCTTAAGGAACTGCAAAAGACCAAAATCAAGAGAATCAAATTCAAGCAATGGCTCCTGCTTTTATTGCGCATTGCCATAATAATATTTCTTGTCGCTGCTTTTGCACGTCCGACTCTTAAGGATTTTTCATTCGGAAGTTCATCAGCCGCTAAAACTACGGCAGTAATTATCTTGGATAATACTTTCAGCATGTCTGTTGTTTCAGAAAAAGGCTCTTATCTTAATCAGGCTAAGCAAACTGCAAAAAGTCTTATAAATAATTTTCAGGACGGAGATGAAATCGCGGTCATTCCCATAGGAGAGATATCTGATAAACCCGGCGAACCCACAACAAATTTTAAACAAACAGTCAAGACAATCGATGATGTTCAAATTTCCTCTGTATCCGGAACTATCAATCGCGCGATTGTAAATGCTGCTCAAATACTCTATGCTTCTAAAAATTTTAATAAGGAGATTTATCTTATAACGGATTTGCAGGCGGGGAGGATAATCAATTCATTAAAAGATATCCAGGATTTATCCGGTATTCTCAGTGATAATACGCGCCTCTTTCTTGTGCCTCTTCATTCAAAAGAGGCCGTTAATCTTGGAATCGAAGAGCTGCGTTCAAATAATCAAATTTATGAAAAAGGCAAAGCGGTAAGTTTCAGTGCAAAAATTAAAAATTATTCGGCGCAGTCCGTAAATAATTCAGTTGTTTCGCTCTTTGTAAATGGGAAAAGAAACGCCCAGCAGAGTTTGAATTTATTGAAGGGGGAGATTAAAGATATTTCCTTTGAGACAACTTTGGCGGATACAGGGCTAGTTGAAATAACCGCAGAATTGGAAGACGATGATATACTTCAGGATAACAAAAGAAGTTATGCAGTCTACGTGCCGGATAAAATTTCGCTGGTAATGCTAACCGATCTGGAAGGAGATTCAAGGTTTATAAAACTCGCCGCTGAAGACCCGCGCGATAATGTTAATATAACCGGTTACAGTGTTTCACAGATGTCTTCCATCAATCTTAAAAAATATGACGCGGTATTTGTCTTAGGGTCGGAAAAAAACAGTGACTGGAAAAATTTATCTGATTATGTTCGGCGGGGCGGGAGGGCGGTTATCATGCCCGGATCTCAAAGCACCATCCGGAATTTTCAAAATCTTTGCAATGCCTTAAGTATTCCTGTACCTGCTGCCCCGGTTGGGAAATTAAATTCGCCTGAATCCCCATCTCAGTTTGATAAGATTGATTTTCAAAATCCCGTTTTCTCGGATTTGTTTGAAAGTAATAAAAAACCTCAAATAGCTTCGCCCGACATTTACCACTACTTTAAAATATTTCCATCCGGAATAGGCAAAAATATCATTTCCATGATTGATAAATCTTCCTTTATGAGCGAATATAAAATCGGGAAAGGAAAAGTCATATTATTTAACTCAGCGCCGGTGTTAAGCTGGAGTAATTTTCCGCTCAGAGGATTCTTCGCTCCAATGATCATGAAACTGATCTATTATTCGGGATCGAATATTAAAGAGGAGAATGCCAACATTGCGGGACAGGAAATAGTTGCGGATATTTCCAGTTATTCCACTGCACAGATAGTGATTCAGAAACCCGGCGGTGTTAAAGAGTTTATGGATGCAGATTCACTCTCTAATAAAAATTTTCTTTTTTATAGAAATACAGATGAACTTGGCGTCTACAAATTGTTTTCCGGCGGCAAATTGCTTGATTATGCGGTTGTAAGCCATGATCCGCGCGAGTCTGTTGCGGAAAAAACGGACGATTCCGAGTTTGAAAAATATCTTAAGGGAATTGGATTCGGAGGACGGTTTGTAATACTTAACCGGGATGATGATTTCTCAAAAGAGATCTATCAATCACGTTTTGGCACTGAGCTCTGGAAATATTTTTTGATAATAGTGTTACTCCTTGCGATTATTGAATCTATTATTGCCAGAAGTTCTAAAAAAGAATTAGCCGAATTAGGGAACTGAAGAATATTCCGCACTATTAACGGGAATTTATCAGGCGTGTGAAAATTATTTGATAAATTTGAAATGGGCAATTATTAAAAATAAAATTAATGGATACAGAGTATAATAAATGATTGATATTATAAATAGAAAAAAAGAGCGTGCGGTTCTTGTTGCATTGATTACGGGAGATTATTCAAAAGCTCAGGTCGAGGAGCATCTGGGAGAGCTTGAACTGCTTGCGAATACAGCCGGAGCCGATGTAGTTTTTAAAATTACTCAGGATAGAAATAGACCGGATCCGGCAACATTTATAGGCAAAGGCAAAGCGGAAGAGATCCAGCAACTCATTGAACTCAACGATATCCAACTTGTAATTTTTGATGACGATCTCAACCCGACCCAGGTGCGAAATCTCGAGAAGTTGATGGAGAGAAAAATCCTGGACAGGAGCGGATTGATTCTTGACATATTCGCACAGCATGCGAAAACGCGCGAAGCAAAAACCCAGGTTGAACTGGCGCAGTTGCAGTATATGCTGCCCCGCCTTAGCCGGGCATGGACACATCTTTCAAAACAATATGGCGGCATCGGAACCAAAGGTCCGGGTGAAACACAGATTGAGACAGACAGAAGAATGATCCGTACACGGATTAGCAAGCTCAAGGAAAATCTGAAAAAAATCGAAGCCCATCAGGAAACTAAAAGTTCCGGCAGAAAGGATTTTATAACTGCCTGCCTGGTGGGATATACAAATGCGGGTAAGTCAACACTTCTGAACCGTCTTACCGAAGCCGGAGTCCTGGCGGAAGATAAATTATTCGCGACATTGGACTCGACAACACGTGCTTTCGAAATTGAAAAAAACAAAAAAATCCTTTTGAGCGATACCGTCGGATTTATACGTAAGCTCCCCCATCACCTTGTGGCATCATTCAAAACCACGCTCAATGTTGTGAAAGATGCCGACATCATTCTTCATGTAATCGATGTTTCCAATAATTACTTTGAAGACCATATGCAGGTTGTTGAATCTACCCTGGAAGAGCTCGAGAGCAATAAAAAAATCCAGGTCAAAATTTTTAATAAAGTGGATGCGCTGCGGGATAACAGCCGTATGGATTACATTTCTCAGCAGTTCAAAGACGGGATTATGATTTCGGCCGAGCGCGGAATGAATATTGGAAATCTTAAGAAAATGCTCCTTGAGATCTATGAAAAGAATTTTGTTGAATGCACTGTCGAACTTAAACAGCACGAGTCTAAGCTTGTTTCGTGGCTTTATGAACTGGCGGAAATCCTTTCGGCAGATTATGATGAGGACAAAATAATTATCACATACAGAACTAATGCCTCGGCGCATAATAAAATTCAGGGATTATTAAAATCACGCAATAAATGAGAGGATTAAAGTTGAAACTTATTCTGGACGGTAAATCACTAACACTTGAAAGTATTGAAAAATTTATAGAGGAAAATCAGCCGGTTGCCCTATCCGCGGATGCCGTCAAAAAAATAAATCGATCACGCGCATTGATTGAAAAATGGATTAAAGAAGATAAAGTTATCTACGGAGTTACAACCGGTTTTGGTGAATTCGCCAATGTAAAAATCTCCGAAGCAGACACGGAAATTCTGCAGCATAATTTGATCATCAGTCATTCTGCCGGCGTTGGTGATAATCTTCCGCCTTTGATTGTTAAAATAATGATGTTGCTTCGCGTTAATGCCCTTGCGCAGGGTCATTCAGGAATCCGGCTCTCAACTCTTGAACATCTGATCAAGATGATCAATAATAATATTATTCCCGTAATACCTTCGCAGGGTTCGGTGGGATCGAGC
>PGYS01000021.1 GCA_002839795.1 Ignavibacteriae bacterium HGW-Ignavibacteriae-3
TGTGTCGCTTAATTGTCTTTTTGCCATAATGTACTGAGATTCAGCTACGGCGGCTCCAAGTTTAGCCTGATCCAACTGCGAATCTGTCACTGATTTTTGCTGATACAAAGTCTGAAACCTTTCATAATCCTTTTTTGCTTTTTCATAGTTCGCCTCGGCACTCATAAATGCAGCTTTTTTCAGTTCGTCATCTACCTGAAACAAAACAGAACCGGCCTGTTTGTAATCACCCACGTTTACAAAGACCTGAGCAATTTTTCCCGAGGTCTCAGAAATAATATTCACATCATTGTTGGCATTTATTGTACCAACGAGATTTAATGATTCCGAAAGATTCTTCTTTGCGACCTTTTCCACAGATACATAATAAACATCTTTAATGCCGCCCGCGGTTGACGCCGCCATTTTTTTCTTATTCATAAAAAGCACTGCTGTAATGATTGCCAGGATCACTACCGCAGTAACGATTGCTTTCCAATTCTTCATGATCTAATTCTCCAATAATTAAAAATTTTATTTGCCGATTGATTTATCTAATCTTGCCGTTGCAAGTTCATAATCCACAATTGAGTTTGTATAATTAACTTTAGCTGTAGACTGCGCTGTCTCGGCATCTATAACTTCCGAGCTTGTCGCCAGTCCATTTTTAAATCTCTCGGATGTAATTCTCATGTTCTCATCCGCCTGTTTAACCGAAAGTTTCGCTATTTCAATTTTTCTTTTCGCCTGGCTGAAACTGAGATAATTTTGTGTAACTTCAAGTGTAATCCCGTCTTTGATCATTCCCATTGCGTCGGCGGCCTGCGAAGCCTGCGCCTGCGCCTGATCGGTTTGATGTTTTGTCGTCAGCCAGTCCCATACATTAAGGCTCAAATTTAATCCCAGATCCCAAGTCGCATCAAACTGGTCGCGGGTGGGTAGTATTCTCTGATTTGGTTTTGAGTAATAATAGTTTCCAACGACACTTAACTGAGGATACCAGGAGGATTTTGCGAGTGTAATTCCTGCTTCAGCGGCTTTTACTCTTGCGTCCGCCGCCAGCACTTCCGATCTTTTTGCTATGGCATCATTCACAAGTTTTTTTAATTCATCGAACTGTGATGAACTCATATTCGCAGAAGATAAGATTTCTATCTCTGTATTGAGGGGAATTCCCAGTGTATTGCAGAGGGATACACTTGCCAATTTCACTCCGTTATCGGCATCTATCTGCTGATAGGAAGTATTCGACAACTGCACTTCGATCTTCAAAACATCATTATTTGTCATCATACCGGCATTGGCTAGATTCTTTGCATCCGCTAGATGAGCCTTAATCTGATCCACCGTTTCATCCATAACTTTCTTGAATTGAATTGCTTTAAACACATTCCAGTATGCAGTTTTAATATTAAACACAAGATCACTTTTATCTTTATTGTAATCTTCCGCTGCCGCATTGGAAAGTTGTTCGTTCAATTCTGAATTACTGCTCAGCCTAAATCCGGTAAAGATAGGCTGGAAGAGAGACAGCTGCGCCGAATAGTTATTTAGTATAACCTGTGATATATTAAACGAGCCCATACCGGGTATGGTTACAGTGAAGGGATCAACCTCGCTGAGCCTTCTGTAACCGGCGCTTAATTTCAGCGACGGGAGCCTCATTGCATTCATTTCCCTTACTTTTGCTTCAGCGGATTTCACTTTCATCAGTGACGAATGAAGCAGTTTGCTGTTCTGCAATCCAAGTTCAACCGCATTATCAACTGTCAATGAAATCTTCTGGGCCTGAATTTTATATTCAGGCAAAAAAATGGAAAAGAGCAGTAACATAAATATTAATTTTGGTCTGATCATATAACAGATTCTCCATAATTATCTTTTATAAGTGTTGATGTATTGTATTTTTTTCTTCCTTCGGTTGTAAAGATTCCTTCAAAAAGTATTTTGACTATATCTTTGAAAACCTCATCTGCAGAGATAGGGAGACGTGCAAGGACTTCAGGATTGATGAGACTATGAATTGAGGCCACATACGCGAGTACTACTACTTCAGTATTAACGTCTTTTCTGAAGATTCCGCTTTTTGTTCCCTGCTCAATAAGCCGTGATAAATTTGTATAGGCCTTCTTTTTTCTGAACTCTTCTATATCCCGCCAGAATTCAGGATGGCTCCTCATAAGATCCTTAACAATAGGACCTTCAAGTCTTGACCCCTGCTTGGCGATAAAATTCATGAATCTTTTTAACTTTTCAATAAATTCCATCGATTTATCCGAGAGCAGACCCTCTATAAAATCGTCAACTTCGCATTTGATAGAACTTATTATTTCTTTAAGAAGATGTTCTTTGTTGGAGAAATGCTTATAAAGTGTTCTTTTGCTTATACCAAGACCCGAGGCAATCTCTTCCATAGTCACTTTTGAAAAACCAAATCTTTGGAACATGTCGTTGGCTTTTAAAAGTATTCTGTTTCTTACTTCCACATCATTGTTCATTAATTATTACTCCGATACATTCCAATGCCGAACATTTCCCCTCCGGGAAAGGTTCCATTGGAAACAATTATTGTATTTGTCGTTTCCTAACGTATAAAAGTTTCACTGCATCTCAAATACTTTTTGAAAATTTAGAGGAATAGATGGGGTTACCCGGTAAAATGTTTTGGAGAAGATCCGTTAATGGAGGGCAAAATATGTGCTAATGAACAAAAATCGGGGTTCAAATTAATGAACCCCGATAGCAATAGATTATTTAACCTCAAAAAGTGAATCGGCAAGGTTAGTGTTTACCTCGATTGAAGAAGTAATTAAATCAATAGTTCCCTGCGGAGTAGCTACGCTCATTTTGAACGGATATTTTACCCCTTGAACTTCCCTGTAATCATCGAAATCGATCGTCTGAGATGCGCCCGCTCCTTCGGCAATTGTTCTAACCATCAGACCGGAGTTTAGGTCATAGTAACTTGTCGATTTTTTCCCTGACGGAAATGTAAAAACTATGCGGTAGGCGTCTTTACCGTTTAATGTTTCCATTCCTGCCAATTCGGTTTTAACATTATTCTGCGCATAGTTAAGCATTGAGTAAAGTGAACCGAGTTTCAACTGTTCAACCTGATCGGCCGGCATATCCTGTTCCTGACCCATGACGCTTATTCTTCCCTTTTCTCCGTCAAAAATCATCGTCTGCTGTCCCACCCCGAAATCAACGAGCTGATACATTTTATTGGGAGCTTTAAGGGATTGTGTCATTGTAATACTCATACCCTGCATAGAACCTGACATTTTTTGAGTCCTGTCCTTAACTTTTAAAATATTTTCTTTACCGCCAATCACCTCAACATATTTATCAAGAACCTGTTCAGCTGTAACTCCCGCAGGAACTTTTTTAATATTAGGATCATAGCTTTCGCCGTAGGTATCATAGTAATCAATTTTTCCGCTCATGCTGAATTTTGAAATGTTTTTGGAAATCTCATCAGAGCTGCCCACAACTACAACATAAGCGTTATTGGGCTTAATATACTTTTTGGCTATTGCCTGAACGTCATCAACCGTAACTGCGCTTAGATTTTTGAGATAATTTTTATAATAATCTTTCGGCAGGTTATAGCGTGCTATATTTATCGCAAAATTGGCTATAGTTTCCGGCCGCTCAAGAGATCTGACAAAACTGCCGGACAATAAATTAATGGCATTATGAAGCTCGGTATCGCTCACTTTTTCATTTCTGATTTTTTTCATTTCATTTATGACTTCGGTAATCGCACTGTCTGTAACAGCGTTTCTTACTTTTGTAGAAGCGGTAAAATTACCTACAAGTTTATTAGGATTGAGACTTGAGTAAGCACCGTAAGTATATGCTTTGGCTTCCCGAAGGTTCATGAATAATCTTCCGGTAGCGCTGCCGCCCAGAATTAAATTGGCAACCGAAGCCTTCATGGCATCTTCGCTACCGATCTGAAGATCGACAGGATAACAAATTCGTATAACCGACTGAACCGAGCTCGCGCGATCAACAAGGGCAACTTTATTTACGATCGGGGCTTTAGGATTCTGGAATTCATTTTTAGGAACATCCTTCTTTTCCCATTTGCCGAGATATTTTTCAATAAGCTTTTTTGCCTTGGCTAAATTAATATCTCCAACGATCGCCAGGTATGAAACATTCGGTCTGAAATATGTGCTTATATAATTTTTGCACATTTCAAGAGTAATTGATTTTACTGTCTCTTCGGTTTCCATTTCACCGTACGGATGCTGCTTTCCATACATAACTGCCGAACTTACCCGGCCTGAAATCGCATCGGGATCATCTTTTTGATATGCTAATCCGGACAAAGTCTGCGTTCTTATCTTTTCCAGTTCTTCCTGTTTGAAGTCCGGGTTCAGGATAATGTCCGAAACAATGTCCATAATTTTATCTGTATATTTTGAGAGTCCTGAAGCTAAAATGCTTGAAGGGAAAGTTGAGATATTTGCGCCAAGAAGATCAATCTCCTCGTCGAGTTTATCTTTTGTCCGGTTTTTCGTTCCGGTACGTAAAAGCTGGCCTGCCGCCGATGTATACCCGGCATTTTTTCCTTCAACTATGGGATCTCTGTCCACAACAAGACTAAATGTAATTGAGGGCAGTTTATGGTTTTCAACAACGAAAACTTTTAATCCGTTCGGCAGAACGAATGATTCCGCGCTGCTGATTTTAACTTCCGGCGCAGGACCGGGTTCCGGCTTTTTGCTTCTATCCACCTGTGCAAATGAGATTGAGGCGGTGAACATTATGAGCATCAGCACTAAAAATTTGTTTTTCATTTCTATTACTCCGTTATGTTTTCAATTTTTATTTGTCACACTAATCGAATCATCTCAGCCATTAATACGGGAGATTTTCCGGTTATCCTAAAAGGACTCAATCAAAAGCATCGTTATTTCTTCTGCATTGATTTCGGCAGATAGTATAAAACAACTCTGTTCTCCTTTGTAAAATATTTATTAGCAACACGTTTAATATCTTCACGTGTAACTTTCATATACCGCTGCAATTCCGTATTGATCAGATTTGCGTCGCCGAAATAGACAAAATAATCGGCAAGACTTTCACCAACGCCCTGTACTGTAGAGTTTCTGGTTACAAAATCAGTTTCAACCTGATTTCTGATTTTCTGAAATTCGATTTCTGTAATAAGCTCTTTTTTAACTGTTTGGATTTCCGCATCGATAGAGGACTCCAAATCTCCGGGTTCAACTCCCCGGTTGCATAATCCGAGCGCTATAAACAAACCGGGATCCTCAAGCGGAAACGGAATTGACTGAACCTGAACGGCTTTCTGCTGTTTGTCTTTAATCTCTTTTGTCATCCTTGAGCTTTCGCCTCCCGTAAGAACTGTGCCGAGCATGCTTAAAGCATAATAATCTTCTGTTCCCTGCGCGGGCATATGATAAGCAAACAGGACAAGTGGAAGCTGAACATTATCATAAACCGTATCGCGCACTTCCGCTGTTTGGGCTGGTTCAACCACTTTGGGCCGGATGATTTCTTCTCTGCCTTTTGGAATTTCTCCGAAATATTTCTGAATTAATTCTTTAGTTTTAGCAACATCTATGTCACCTGATATTGTTAATGTTGCATTCTGCGGAACATAATAATGTTTGTAGAATGCAATAAATTCATCAAGATTGGCCTGGTCAATATATTGAGCAGATCCGATTGGAGTCCATCTGTACGGATGAACCTTGTACGCGTTGCTGAATAATTTTTCAATTAACGTTCCATATGGTCGGTTATCCAGACTTTGCTTACGTTCTTCTTTAACTACTTTTCTTTGTGTCTCAACACCAAGGCTATCAATCTTAAGATGAAGCATCCTTTCGGATTCCATGTATAAGCCGAGTTCAAGCTGATTCGAAGGGAGATTTTGAAAATAATATGTTCGGTCGAAAGATGTGTTCGCGTTTAAAGAGCCACCCGCTGCTTCAATTGTCTTGAAATATTCACCGCGTTTGATATTAGGCGATCCTTCGAACATAAGATGCTCGAAGAAATGTGCAAATCCGGTTCTTTGAGGATCTTCATTTTTGCTTCCGACATGATAGAGTACCGATACCGCGACTATCGGAGTATTATTATCCTGGTGCAGAATTACGTTCAGTCCGTTATCAAGTTTAAACTGAACGAAATCAATTTTCTTGGATTGTGCGTTGACCAGCACAAATCCAGTTAAAATAAAAAACAAAATCAGTCTGCGTTTCATTAAATCCGCTCCTTCTTAAATGAATGAATTAGATATTTCTTGTGGTTTCTCATCAATAATTGTTGAATCCCCCACAGATCCCGAATGATTTGACGTTTTCAGTTTGAATATGTTATTTATCTATGAGAGGACTACATCATGGATAAATTTAATAAGAATTATAATAAAATGAATTAGAAATATAGGAAATGAAGTAAAAAACAGGTTTATAATAAGTAAATCTATCCTCAAAAATAAAAAGTATGAAAATATAGTTTCCGCCGGATTAGAGGAGCCGGCCTGCGGGACGGGCAGGTCAAATCAGATTTATCTACTGCAAAAAAAATAGTATTTCAAATCACACTCACTTTTTAGTATAATGCGCTTGTTTTTGAACGGGAACCGGCGACTGGATGAAAAAAACTTTACCAGGGCTTCTTACATTAATAGTCCTTCTATTTAATTTTGAAATATCTGCTTATCCTTCATCTATTTCTCCCAATGATAAGCCGGGTATTCGTGAAAAAGCTTTGCGGGGCAATCAGGGGTTCGATATAAGCTATAGCATCGAGCCCTTCTACGATGTAAGCACTTTCCGCTTAATTGTCGTGCTCGAATTTAAGGGCGAGAAATCGGGCGAGACGAAAATTATTCTTCCGGGCGGTTCTGATTTAAGTTCAATCAAGTTTTTGAAAGCCCTTTCACCTGGCACTTATATTTCCGATTCAGAAAAACCGGAACATAAAAATGTTAAATATCCCCCCGGTTCAATGGTCCGGATTTATTATCAGGTTGAGGAATCAAGAGATGACGATCTGGAGCCGGGCAACCATTACATGGCAATTTTGAATAAACAGTATTTCCACTTTCTGAGCGAGTCTTTTTTTGTAGTACCGGCGTGGGATAATAATGCCGAATACAGCTTCAAAATTATGTGGAATCATCTTCCCTCCAACTGGAATCTAGCGAACAGTTTCGGAGTAAACGAAAAATATCAGGAAATTAAATCCCCTCTTTGGCGGTTCAGGCATTCTGTTTTTGCGGGAGGAGATTTTAAACTAATACCCCGCTATATAGGCACTGATGTTATCTACGTTGCAATGAGAAGCAGCTGGAAATTCAAACAGGACGAGTTCTGCGATCTTGTGCTTGACATCTTAATTGAAGAAAGGAATTTCTGGAATGATCACAGTACAAATTTTTTTCTGGTAAATGTTCTTCCGCTACAGGGTGGCGGAAATCAGGTAGGAATAGTCAGGGATAATTCTTACTCTTTGTTTTTGTCAGGCAATAGATTGCTGGACAAGCAATTGAAAAGACTGCTGGCTCATGATTTTTTCCATATATGGATCGGAGAAAAGACACAGTTTTCTGACCCCGAACAATTGGTATATTGGTTTAAAGAAGGATTCACGGATTATTATACCGATCTGTTATTGCTGCGCGCAGAATTAATTACGCTTGATGAATACGTTGAACAATATAATGTTATACTTGAATCGTATTATAAATCCCCCATGCGATACGAAAAAAACGATCGTCTGATTAATGATTTCTGGAGCGATATCAATTTAACCCGATTGCCTTATCAACGCGGACAAATTTTTGCGACCAATCTCAATTACACAATTATTAAAAATTCTTCCGGGAAAAAATCATTGGACAATCTGATGCGCGATTTGATGTCACGATGCAAGAATGAATCGCTGGTTATTTCAAACGGAACACTAAGTTCGCTTATAAGATTTTACGCCGGCGACCAGATACTATCCGAAATGATGCGGACATTAAACTCCGGGGCAGTATTAAAGGCCATGCCGGAAGCGCTTGGACCATGCTTTAAAATGGAGGTCGAATCAAAGAAGAAGTTAATAATATTCGGGGAACAGTATGAGATTCCATCCTATAAATTTAAAAACGAAAATCTGGCCCCGAACAAAAACTGTCTTAATTGGTTTGGCGTTGACTGAAAAAATAGACTTGAGGAAAAATAAATTGCAGAGACGATGAGCCCATCGTCTCTGCCGTAATGTTATTTTATCTCAATTTGGCGGAAAGATAATTTAATAATTCAGAAATAGGAATTCTGATCTGCGCCATCGTATCACGCTCCCGTATTGTAACCGTCTGGTCATCAATTGTCTGCGTATCGACTGTAATGCAAAACGGAGTTCCAACTTCATCCATTCTTCTGTACCGTCTTCCCACTGCTCCCTTATCATCATAAAATATTCTTATGAACGGACGTAAATCAGATTCAATTTTTCTTGCAATCTCCGGCATTCCGTCTTTGTTTACAAGAGGAAGAATCGCCGCTTTTATGGGTGCTAATTTGGGATGAAATTTCAGAACACTTCTGGTCTCGCCATTTACTTCTTCCTCATAATAGGCATCTACTAAAAACGCCATAAATGAACGGCTTGCCCCTGCGGAAGTTTCAATTATATACGGAATGAATTTATCTTTCGTCTCTTCATCGAAATACTGCTGGTTTTTTCCGGAATATTCCTGATGGCGCCCGAGATCAAAATCTGTCCGGTTGTGAATTCCTTCAATCTCGCCCCAGCCGAATGGAAATTCGTATTCAATATCCGTAGCGTTTTTTGCATAGTGTGCAAGTTTATCTTTAGGATGATCATGAAAACGTAATTTACTTTCCGTCATTCCCAACGATTTGAACCAGTTGATTCTTCTCTCTTTCCATTCGTCATAATGAAGCGTATCGGTTCCGGGTTTACAGAAGTACTGCATCTCCATCTGCTCAAATTCCCGTGTGCGGAATAAAAAATTCTTTGTGTTGATTTCATTTCGGAAAGCTTTTCCAATCTGGGCTATTCCGAACGGAAGTTTCTGACGGCTTGAATTGGCAACGTTCTGAAAATTCACAAAAATTCCCTGCGCGGTTTCCGGACGAAGATAAATTATGTTCGCGGAATCGTCAACGGGTCCCAGAAACGTCTTGAACATCAGATTAAATTTACGCGGCTGAGTAAATGTGCCTTTGTTTCCGCACTGCGGGCATCCCAGCAATTCCAAAAGTTTAATCGATTTATCCGGATCCTCAAGAAGAGCGGAAAATTTTTCTTCAAGTGTTCCTGCAGCAGATAAAACAGACGGATCAAGTTCTTTAATAGTCTTCTCTTTATTCTTCGCGCTTATCAGCTCGGTTAAAGTATCTACTCTGAATCTCGCCTTGCATTGTTTGCAGTCGATCATAGGATCTGTAAAATTCTCGACATGTCCGCTTGCCTCCCATACCCGCGGATGCATAAGAATAGATGCGTCGAGTCCTTCAACATCCTCCCGGTAGGTCATCGCTTTCCACCATTCTTCTTTTACATTTTTCAGTAACTCAACACCGAGCGGGCCGTAATCCCAGCATCCATTTAGGCCGCCGTAAATTTCGGATGATTGAAATACAAAGCCCCTTCTTTTTGCAAGCGAAACAATTTTTTCAACAGTATCATTCTGATTCTTTGCGATGGCACACCTCGGATTTTTTTTGTGCAAATATAAGAAAAGCAGTGTGAAGATAGAAGACGGTTATTAAAATCCGGCATCTATTAAACTGTGTTTAATTTTGAATTTTTTGTCCCGTTATTCTGTTAAACCAGCAGAAAATATTATCGAACAGAATTGAGGAGATGAAAATAAATGAGGTTGGATAGCGTAGTTTTATTCCCTTTCTCAGAATATTGGTGGTTCTATCTGGGCTTTACGCTTTTTGTGTTTGTTTTACTCGCAATAGACCTGGGTATTTTTCACAGGGACGCCCACGAAGTAAGCTTTAAAGAATCGCTCACCTGGAGCATTATTTGGATTACGCTGGCGCTTATTTTCAATTTCCTTCTGTATCAGTATGCTTTATGGAAATTTCCGCAAGTTGAAAGGCTTGTGTCAATCCCGGGATTTAATTCCGACACTGCTGCAATGCAGTCAGCGCTTGAATTTTTAACCGGCTACGTTGTGGAAAAAACTCTTGCCGTGGATAATATATTTATTTTTGTGGTGGTGTTTGGATTTTTTTCCATACCGCTTAAATACCAGCACCGTGTTTTGTTTTTTGGCATTATAGGAGCTCTTCTATTCAGAATAATTTTTATTGCTCTTGGTTCTTTTTTAATACAATATCAGTTCATCGTCATATTGTTCGGGGTGTTTCTCATATTAACCGGTATTAAAATTATTTTTGCGCCGGAGAAACCCATTGATCCCGAGAAAAATCCCGTTATCAGACTCTTCCGCAAAGTTTTTCCGTTAACTCCGAATCTGGAAGGCCAGAAATTTTTTGTAAGAAAAGAAAAAATATTATACGCTACTCCTTTAATGATAGCTCTTTTGTTCATTGAAGTATCGGATATAATATTTGCAGTGGATTCAGTTCCGGCAATATTTGCAATTACAAAGGAGCCGCTCATTGTTTTTACCTCTAATGTCTTTGCAATACTTGGTCTTAGGGCAATGTATTTTATGCTTGCCGGTGTTGTACATAAATTCAGGTATCTCAAGTATGGCTTGGGCGTTGTACTTGTTTTTGTGGGATTGAAGATGGCCTGGCTTAACGAATTATTCGGCGGAAAATTTCCAATTGTTACATCACTTTTTATTATTACTGCAATCATAGCTTTGTCCATAATGTTTTCAATGTGGAAGACAAAGTCTGGGGATAAAAATTTCTATTAAGCAGAAGGAGTCTGATCGAACAGCTATATCCGGCAGGTACGTAATAGCACAATTCCGGCCGAAGGAGAAATTGTGATTACCGAGCCTAGAATATCTGTCCCTCGACTCACCACTTAACATACATCCTTTGACGGAGCCTGTGATATTTTACACAGTACTAGCGGGCACACTTAAAGCTGAAGGAAAGAATAGCATCAGTACAGCAAGATAAAGTTTTTCGGGAGTTCCGATTGAAGAAATAAGTATCTGGAATTATTATAAAGTATATCTTAATTTTATGTGCCTTTTGTAAATTAAGAGTATAAATTGCGGTTCGGATTTTACAATATGAAGTTAATGGTAAATACTTTGCATAATAAAGGGATAGATCATGCAGGAACACTTCCAAAAAGAAATTGACAATTTAAAATCGAACTTAATCAAAATGGCTTCGCTCGTAGATGAACAGGTGGAACGGGCATTTAAAGCACTCGAGACCGGAGACATTGAATTGTGCAAAGGCATTAAAGCAAAGGATCTTGAGATTGACGCCTATGATAATCTCATTCTTACTGAATGCGAAAACATTCTCGCATTGTTTCAGCCAGTTGCCAGCGATTTGAGATTTATAATGTCGACCCTGCTGATTAACAACCAGCTTGAACGCTGCGGCGATATAGCGGTTAACATAGCCCAGCGGGTAAGAAAAACAAGCGATCACCGCTCAGTTATTCTTGAATCCGAAATTAGGGAAATGGGGAAACATTCCCGTCAAATGGTCAAAGATGCCATAGATTCTTTTGTGAATCAGAACATTGAGCTTGCAGAAAAAGTTTTAGAAACCGAAGAGACAGTAGATAAATTGAATAAGAGTATTTTTAAATCTCTAATAGTACAAATGCAGACTGATTCAGCTCTGGTTGAACCGGGGGCACATTTAATAGTATTAACCCGTCACATAGAACGGCTTGCCGATCACGCTACAAATATCGCGGAAGATCTGATTTTTTATATAAAGGCAGAGATCATTGCCCATAAGAAAAAGCTTGAAAGATATAATGAAGAAACTAAATAGTGTCTTTACCCGTACTTTCCGGAGATATAGTCTTCGGTTAGTTGTTTGGATGGTCTTGTAAATAAAGTTTTTGTGTCGTTAAATTCAATCATCTCCCCCAAAAGCATATAACCCGTATAATCAGAAACGCGGGACGCCTGCTGCATATTATGCGTCACGATGACTATTGTATAGTTTTTCTTCAGTTCAATCATTAATTCTTCTATCTTCATAGTCGCAATCGGGTCGAGTGAAGAACATGGTTCATCCATCAGAATAACTTCAGGCTGAATTGTAAGAAGACGGGCAACGCACAATCTCTGCTGCTGATCCAAAGGTAAATCCAACGCCGAGCGGTTCAGTTTATCTTTAACCTGATCCCACAACCAGGCACCGACGAGACTTTTTTCCACAATTTCGTTCAGCTCCTTCTTGCCTGTGATTCCGGCAACTCTCAGCCCATATGCAACATTATCATAAATCGAAAGGGGAAACGGATTGGGTCGCTGAAACACCATTCCCACACGTGTCCTCAATTCCGTAACAGCCATCCCCGATTTATATATGTCAGTCTGATCGAGCAGAATTTTTCCGGTTATTTTAACACCGGGGATAAGGTCATTCATTCGATTTAAAGCCCTCAGAAGCGTTGATTTGCCGCAGCCTGAAGGCCCTATCAAGGCGGTTATAATATTCTGCTGGACGGCCATATTCACGGACTTAAGAGCTTGAAATTTTCCGTAGAAAAGATCAACATTACTTATTTCCATTTTAAGGGGCGCAAATATTTTCGATTCCATTTCTATCCGAATCTCCCGGTTATATAATCGTCCGTTTGTGTTTTAACCGGTGAAGTAAAAATCTGGCTTGTAGTTCCCAATTCGATCAATTCGCCCATAAGAAAGAAGGCTGTATTATCCGCAACCCTTGCCGCCTGTTTTGTATTATTTGTAACTAAAATGATGGTGTAGCTTTTTTTCAGCACTGTTAAAGCATCCTCAATTTTGGCGGTCGAAATCGGATCCAAACCGGAGCTGGGCTCGTCAAGAAGAATAGCTTCCGGCTCCATTGCGAGCACACGTGCCAGACAGAGGCGCTGCTGCTGACCTCCTGAAAGTCTCATGCCGGAAGTGTGCAATCTATCCTTTACTTCCTCCCATAAATATGCTGACGAAAGACTTTTTTCAACAAGTTCATCTAAACGCTTTTTATCCTGAACTCCTGACAGGCGCGGACCGTAAACAACATTTTCATAAATACTCATCGGCAGTGGAACGGGCATTGCGAAAACCATCCCGACCTTTTTACGCAGTTCTACAACATCATATTCCGGTTTATAAATGTCTATTCCATCAAGTAAAATATTTCCCTCAATTCTGTATCCGGACTCAAGATCGTTCATCCGGTTAAGAGATCTTAAGAAAGTAGTTTTTCCGGAACCGGCGGGCCCGATAATTCCCAAAATACTGTTTGCTTCTATTTCAAAATTGATATTTTTAAGAACTTTTTCTTCGTTGAAATAAAAACTGAAATCTTTTATCTGAAATTTTGTTTTCATTCTAACTTCTCTTAGATATAAACCGGTTCATAAGCCAGTATGCCGAAAGGTTTACAAGTAAAACCGCTATAATAAGTGCAGCTGCAGTTCCGTAAGCATTTTCGGCGGATATTCCCTCCCGCGCTAAAATATAAAAGTGAACAGACATTGTCCTTGCAGAATCAAGAAGAGATGTGGGAATTCTTAAAGACGAACCTGCAGTGAAAATTACCGCCGCTGTTTCTCCGATAGAGCGGCCGATGCTCAACATTACACCGGTTACAATTCCGGGCAGAGCATTGGGGAGGATTACTTTTTTTACTGTCTGCCAGCTTGAAGCGCCAAGAGAAAAACTAACTTCCCTGTAGGATTTCGGAACGGCTCTTATTGCCTCTTCGGAAGTTCGGATTATAGTAGGCAAGATCATTACCGCCAGTGTTAATCCGCCGGCAAGCAGAGACCATCCCATTCCCAGAGTGATTACGAAAAAAATATATCCGAATAAACCGAAAATGATGGATGGTATTCCGGCGAGGCAATCTGTTCCGAACCGGATTATTTTAGTGGCTCTGGTTTCTTTTGTGTACTCGGAAAGATAAACCGAAGTAAAAACCCCAAGAGGAGTTGCTATAATGATCGCTATTAATGGAAGTATTATTGTTCCGATCAGAGTCGGGAAAATTCCTCCTGACCGCCCCATATCTTCAGGATTACTCGTGAGGAAATTCCAGCCGAGAACCGGTAATCCTTTTTCCAGAATAAAAACGATAATAAAAATCAGAATCACAAGAGTGAGAAGAGTAGCTCCTCCTAAAATAACGACCGCTCCCCGTTGTGTATATCTGGGATGGATTCTCATCTCTTAACCATCCTTTTTCTGATGGCAACGCTTGCAAGCGAATTAAGAATAATGATAACAATCAGCAAGACTACTCCTGTTGCAAAAAGCGCCTGACGGTGCATACCAGTAGCGTAACTCATTTCCAGAGCAATATTAGCGGTCAATGTTCGTACAGAATCGAGAGGAGTGTTCGGAATATTTACGGAGTTTCCCGCAACCATAATAACCGCCATCGTCTCGCCAATAGCCCGGCCCAATCCAAGAATAATACTTGCAATTATTCCAGACTTTGAAGCTTTGATAGTAACCATGTGGGTTGTCTGCCAAGTTGTCGCTCCCAGAGCATAGGAACCTTCACGGTATGATTGAGGAACAGCTAATATCGAATCAATGGAAATACTAATAACAGTGGGCAAAATCATTATGCCTAAAATAATTGAGGCAGCAAGAAGCGAGAGTCCGGGACCGCCAAAATTAGCTCTGATTATAGGAGCTAAAACCATTACTCCGATAAATCCGTAAACAACAGAAGGAATTGCGGCAAGAAGTTCAATCGTGGGTTTTATAATTTTCATTACAGGTCTGGGAGTATATTCGCTCAGGAATATAGCGCCGAAGACACCCAAAGGAGCTCCGACTATCATTGCGCCGAGTGTAACCCACAGCGAGGCAACTATCATCGGATAAATTCCGAATTTACCCAGGTGCGGGTACCAGTCGGATGAAAAGAGAAATTCTTTTATACCGTATTTAAAAATGAAAGGCAACCCTTCATTTAGGATAAACAACGCAATCAGCAGCAATCCGGATAACGCCGAGAATGCTGTTACCATTAAAATTCTTCTTACGGCTTTTTCGCCGAACAACTTCATTTAATACCCTGATTATTTTGCCGGCAAAAGACCATCTGCCTTAATTGTATTTTGACCTTCATCCGAAAGTATATAGTCTATAAATTTTTTGATTTCGCCTTCAAGATTTCCTTTTACAAGAAGGAATATTGGTCTTACCAATTTATAATTTCCCGCAATTATTGCTTCGGTCGAACACTCCTGATCGTCAACTTTTAAAGCTTTTATCTTTTCATTTATTAATCCGTGAGAGAGATACCCGACGGAGTTCGCATCATTGGCTACGGTTTCCCGTATAGTACCGTTTGAATCCTGAATTAGTGCATCTCTTTTAAGATTTATATTTCCAACTATTTCCTCAAATGAAGATCTGGTGCCTGATCCCGCCTCGCGGGAAACCACTGTAATCGGGGCATTAATTCCTCCAACATCCTTCCAGTTGGTGATTTTTCCGTTGAAAATATCCCGTACCTGTTCGGTAGTTAGGCCCGAAATTTTATTTGCAGGATTAACAACAATTGCAATTCCATCCTTAGCGACGACAGTTGCCGTCAAGCCTTCAGCTTCAGCGGGCAGAACCACAAGATCGGCCATACCTATTTGAGCTGCACCAGAGTTTGCGGATTGAATTCCTACTGCAGATCCTCCGCCTTGAACTGTAACAGAGATATCAGGATTGATATTCATATACTGGTCGGCAAGTTTTTCTGCGAACGGTTGGAAAGCAGTTGAGCCTGCAAGTGTAAGCGAGGCTTTTCCCTTACCGCATCCGCCCATCAATAAAGCCGCAATCAGTACAAAAGACATAAGCATTATTTTTTTCATTATATCATTCTCCTCATATTCTAAATTTCTTAAGTAAATTTTTAGGGGGTATCATAAATAAAATTAAGAAAACTGAATTAGACACTTCTCAAAATATATCACAAATTTGTGAATGAAATTCGCTATCCGGAAGGATAAAATTCAGTTTTTGACAATCTTTTTAATAATCAGCCACACAATTTTAAAGAATTTGAATGGCAATTACTAATAACATCGAAAAACATTCAAAAGAGCGGAAAGGCGTAGTAAAACAAGGTGTTTTTTTGTCCGGGAATTTATATTAGTACGAATTTTGCCCTCTCCCGACTGCCAATTCTACGCATAAATGATCATTTCAAAAGAACAATTTTACTCGTAAAATAAAATTTATCTCCTATCAAACGACACAAGTAAACTCCGCTGGAAAGATTTTTCGGCGCCCAGAAAAATTCATACCGCCCCGCATTCTGTTCCTTATTTATCAGAGTATCAATTTCGTTTCCAAGAATATCATAAATTTTCAGCTGGACGAGACCTGCCTTCGCGATCTGATAACTTATGGAAGTGCCCGGATTGAAGGGGTTTGGATAATTTCCCAATAATTTATTATCCGATGGAATATCATTCTGATTTATCACTCCGGTTGAAATTTCATCCTCAAAAAAATAAATCAGCATTTCATCAATGAGAGCGCGCCAGTTTCCCCAGGAATGTCCTTCCGGCACTTCGATGTACAGATTTGGATATCCTTTGGAGTCAATGAGATCTTTCATCTGTCTGGCTTGCGGCTGAGTATCATTAATAGTTCCCGTGCTCATAAAAATTTTGATCGGAAGATTTTCGGTAATCTGATAGTATGTAAAAATTTCCGGCTTATACCAGAAAGCCGGGGAATTGATACCAATAAGACGAAATACATCGCTCCGGTAGTATCCGAAATATGCAGAGTTAATTCCGCCAAGTGAAGTACCCAGAATTGCCCGCGCGTAGGGAGATTTGTTTGTTTTATAGTTCGAATCAATCAGGGGAATTAATTCATCACAAACAAAGTCGGCATATTTTTTATTAATAGGATACTCGCTGCCCCGTCTGTTAGTACCGCTCGAATTGGGAGTGCTTCGCGGATCAATGAAAACGGCAATAACCGGTTTTATTCTTTTTGCCGAAATCAGATTATCAAGCACCGCTGTCATACTCCCCAAACGGTCGTCAGAGTATTCATGTCCGTCTGTAACATAGATAACGGGAAGTTTGGCTGATAGATCATAACCGGCAGGTGTATAAACCCGGAAGTATACTGTGTAAGAAAGGTTTGTACTTGCGATAGGGGTATAATCCGACATTTTGCCTGCCGCTATCAAAGGATTACGAACTGTTTCCACAGGATAAATCCAATCCGGCATCCGCAGTTCAGAATTGGTCGTTCCTATACCGCTGTATTGATAATAAGGATTTTCCGGATCCGTAATCCATGAACTTCCTAAAACAATTTTATAATCCAGTCTCGCCTTCGACGGAAACGATTTTATACATTGCCAGACATTGCTCAACCCGATTTTAGTTCCGTTATAGTTGCCCTGGGCCGGATTCCATCCGTTAAAATCTCCGGCCCACACAACACTACTCGCATTTCCCCGATACAAGAATGCAACAGAATCACCATGTGTAAAAGGAATTTTATTATGAACTTTTAATGTATCCCAAAGAGACTGAATAGAATTTACCCTTAAAGTTTCATTGGTAATATTACAGACTGAATCCATTTTAATTACAAACTCATTAAAAGATTTAAAGGGATATTTGATCTGTGCGTAAGAGACAGAGCACACAACAACGAAAGAGGCGATTAGAATTTTCATTTTCATTTAATTTTATGATTTGGCAGAAATCGGTATCAGTACCGTGTAAATTTAGTAAAAGAGGCAATGAATAGTGGCACATATAGATGTTTTTTATTTACCTGAAGGCAGAGTAAAAATAAATTTGCTTCCCTTCCCCGGTTCGCTATCGACCCAAATTTTTCCGCCGTTTTTTTCAACAAATTCTTTGCATAAAATTAACCCGAGGCCGGAACCCCTCTCTCCGCCGGTACCTTCAGAAGTGTAAACATTATCAATTTTGAAAAGCTTTTCCTGAAGCTCCTTATCTATGCCGCATCCTGAGTCTTCAACCGAAATTTCATAATGGGTGCTGTTTTTTCTTGCGGATACCAAGATTCTGCCATTATTCTCCGTAAATTTTATTCCGTTGGTAACAAGATTCCGCAAGACTGTTTTTATCATCTCCTCGTCACCGTAAACGATCATCCCCTCATTTATATCCTCGCCGAGCGAGATATTTTTTTTATCTGCCAAAGCTTGGACAAGATAAAATGTTTCCTTGACGATCTGACTCAATTTCAGGTTCGTCGGAGTGTAAATTATTCCATTAGTCTGAAGCAGGGCCCATTCAAGCAGATTCTCTAAAAGTTTGTAAGCTTTTCTTCCCGCCAGGTCGATCGAGTCAACAAGATCTTTTTTCTCTTCCTCTTTAAGTTCATTGAAATTCTTGATTAGAATATCGCTGAAATTAAATATTGCCGAGAAAGGATTTCGGAGATCGTGGGCGATAATCCCGAAGAACTTATCTTTAAGTGCGTTGAGTTCCCGCAATTTTTGATTTGTAATCTTATTTGATCTGTAGCGGATGTAAATAAATACTGAAAGAGCAATTATCAAAAGGGATATAATAATAAGGTAATTCGTCTGTTTCTTTTCTGCCGCAATGTCTTTCATCAGAATAATATTTTCTTTTTCAATTTTGTCTGCCTTATAAGACGCTTCCAGTTCATTAATGAACCGGATGTTCTTTTGACTTCCAATGGAATCTTTAAGAGAATAATATTTTTTTAAATAGAATATGGCTTCTTTGTAATTTTTTCTTATCTCCTTATACCTTGCGAAGGATTTATAAAACTCCAGCTGCGGAAGAATTTCCCTTGACCCGGCCGAGATTTTAAGCGCCTCGCCAAAATTTATGTCCGCATCTTTAAAATCACCGAGCTGAGCATAAGCCAGTCCAAGATTATTGTGATTGACAATCTGGCCTTCGATAAATTTAATATTATGGGACATATCCAGAGCGCGTTTATAGTAATCAATCGCCTCCCTGTATTTTTTTTTGAGGGAATAAACCTGTCCCATTCCTCCCCAGATAGATGCAAGTCCCTTTTTATCATCAAGCCGAGTGTATTCTACTTCGACCTCCCGGAAGTATTTCATGGCCTCATCAACTTTTCCCAGGTCAAAATAAACATGGGCAATAAGGTCAAGCGCAAGAGCACTTCCGCTTTGGTCCAGAATTTCCTGTCTTAATTTCAATGTCAAATTCAGATATTCAAGAGCTTTGTCAAAATTCTTTTCACGATCATAAATCAATCCGATATTAATCGTACAGAAGGACATACCCTTTTTGTCACCGATCTTTTCGAATATCGAGAGAGCATCAAAGATAAACTCAAGAGCAGATTTATAATTGCCTTCAAGCCGGTAAATCCCGCCAATATTATTATAAGCATACGCTATTTGAGCGGAATCCTGCATCTCTTCGGCAAGCCGCAGCGCCTTTTTATAAAGCGATATCGAATTATAATAATCGCCCAGATTCCGGTAGACTACGCCCAGGAGATTGAGGGATTTGGACTGTAGTTTTTTATCTCCGAGGGTTTCGCTTATTTGTAAAGCTCTCTTTCCTGCCTCAAGAGCAAGCGGCGGAGTTTTGTTTCTGTTGTTCCAGCAGAAATCATTTAGAATTCTGACTTTTGCGGTATCAGGATATACTTTGACCATTTCAAAAAGAGAATCCCTTGCATCCTGCGCAGAAATTATTGAAGTAACGAATAGGGAGATGATAAGAAAACAGGTCGATTTATATTTCAGCATAAAATTATTTTTAGATTACTGATACAACAAAAATGAATATAAGAATACCGGAATTTCAGGTAAAAATAACTCTTTATTTTCTTCAAAACCAAAACAAAGCATGAAAGGCTCTCTGTATTTTTATTTTACTGTTGAATCCGGCGGCAATATAAGTTATAAAGAAAGACACAGTATTTATAAATCATTTGTGCTCAGGCAGTCCCATCATTGCCCACTCTTCCCTTGACGGGCCGTAAACACCGGGTACTTTTAATCCTGCCTGACGCATTAAAACGGTCATTTGTCCGCGATGGTGAGACTGGTGCAAAATTAAACTTGCCAAAACGTCCGTTCGTTTCCAAACCTCTCCATACATATTGATATCATCATTCAGCATATCATCCGACCAATGCGTTAAGATCTGTTCACTTGCTAACTCAGCTAATCTACCGTAAGCTTGACTTATAGTTTCAGCCGAAGCCGGCGGAGCCGATTCATCAACAGAGTCAAAGGACAATCCTGTTTTTGAGAGCATTTCAGTAATTGTTGTTGTGATGTGCCAGGCGAGAAATCCAAGCGAACGTCCATTTTGAGTTACTTTCTGTTTAAGGGATTCGTCTGTCAGGTTACTGAAGATTTTCAGAGTTGATTCACTTTCATTTTTCCAGGCAGCTAAAAAATCATTGATTGTTTTGAACATTAATTTCTCCTAATGCTTTGAAATTTATTTTCAACGGCCGGATTAATCAGGCAGTTGATCATTTTAATTTTATTTCATGAATTCCGCCCGCAAAATCCTTTTGTGATTGTATCTCTATTTTTACGGACTGTGTTTTAACAGTCTCAAATTCAACAACATTGTATTTATCTTTTTCTGTTCCGTAGGGATTAGAAACAGTCGGATAAACGGCGCCATTCATTGCCTTCTTTATAAAATACTTTCCATGATTCCGGGACCCGGCATTCCCCGATTCCTGTATCATCAAACCAATAAACTGACACACCCGAGACCTCTTCCGGTTTTTCAAAGTCAATTTGTACAAACTCCTTCCCGCTTTTATACGGCCACCAGTGAAAATACAGAAGCGATCCATCAATTGAACTTGCAGGCTCCATCTGATCTTTAATCGCCTGAGGATTTTTCCCGCGAGAAACAGTCAGACCGGCACCGGAAAGCATTGTCTCGCCATATAAAGGGCGGACAGAATTTTCATCCTCCGCCAGCCAGACACTCATCTCTCCTTTTCCACGATGAGCCCAGGAATAATATGGAATCGCGGTAAATTCCTGTTCGGATTTTATAAGACTTTTTTTGTCTTCCGCAATTTTATAGCCGAACACTTTGCCGGTTAATATTTCAATTCCATTTAGCATATCGCTTTTAAATTCAGCATGGAGGTCCGAATCGTTGGGCAGTAGAATATTGCGTACAAAACCGTCTTTATTATCTTTCCATTCGGCTGCATAAACCAGCGGACCTCTCTGCAATGCAACCCGACCTCTGTCGGCCTCAACTTTTTCGTTGGCTTTAATTCTTCGCACTTCCATCGGAAGAATAAGTTCTACGATATCGCCTTTAATCCAATTTCTTTGCAAAGAGGCAAAACCATTTTCTAATTTAAGATCCGTTTTTGTTCCGTTTACTGTGAGTTGAATTTCCGGCCGAATATTATCGGAGAAACTGTAAAGATCACTTGGCATCGCTTCATTTCTTGCCCATCCGGGAATTCTAATTTTAAGAGAAAAATCCATGGATTGTTTTTCCGGCGAAACCGTAATTTTTATTTTCCCGTCCCATGGATAATTCGTTTCCTGTTTAAGTATTACAGTTCCGTTAGTTAATATTATTTCGGTCTTATTATTTGTAAAAAGATTCACAAAAAGATCGGAGTCCTTCACCGCGTAAATATAATTTGCCACAGAGGCAATAAATCTTGTTACATTGGTAGGACAGCATGCGCAGTCAAACCAGGCAGCGCGTTCATGCGTGCCGAAAGATTCCAATACATTGGGATAGAAAAATTTATCGCCGCTCAAAGAGATTCCGGATAACAGGGCATTGTAAAGAGTCCGTTCAAGAATATCAACATATTTTGAATCTCCTTTCAGAAGGAACATTCTGCTATTCCACTGAACATTTGCAATTGAAGCGCACGTTTCATTATAAGCGCTTGCGTTAGGAAGTTCATAGTTCTTTCCAAAACCCTCCCATGAACCGGACGCGCCCAGTCCGCCTGTAAGATATATTTTTTTACTAACGACGTTATCCCAGATCTTATCGAGTGCTTTTACATAATTCCGGTCCCCCGTTAAGGCGGCAATATCAGCCATTCCGCTGTACATATAACCTGCCCGCACAGAATGACCCACAGCTTCGTCCTGATCTAAAATCGGTTTATGGTCCTGATTATATTCTCCCCAGGATTTTCTGCCGCCGACATAATTGCCACGCATATCAAGGAAAAATTTTGCAAGATTAAGATATCTTAACTCTCCTGTAACACGATATAACTTGGCAAGTCCAATCTCTATTTCCTGGTGTCCGCTTGGAAGCATTAATTTGCCGGGACCAAAAACATCATCCACCAGTTCGGCACTTTTCAGTGCAACATTTAATAAGGATTTTTTTCCGGTCGCCATAAAATGCGCCACAGCGGCCTCGTATAAATGACCCAGATTATAAAGTTCGTGACTTCCCTCTTCGTTAAGCCACCGGGATGGTCCTGTAACTCTTTCAAATTTCTTCGAACCCATTGTGCGTACGGTATACAGGTAACCATCTTTTTCCTGCGCAAGAACTATGAGTGCAATAATTTTATCAAGCTGATCCTCCAGATTCTTATCGGGTTTAAGCATAAGAGCATACGATGCGCCCTCGATCACTTTGAAAACATCTGAGTCATCAAAGTAATATTTACTGCAGAAATCTCCGGTTGCCTGTTTACCGGCGATCGCAAAATTTTTAATACGGCCGGTCTCCTCCAAAAGTTTTAAAGCGTAGGGTATGGTTACAGTCCGGTTTATTTCCATGCGATTATACCAGAATCCATCCGTCATATGAACTTGTGTGAAAGGAACGGGTTGAATCGGGTAGTCTTTTTTCATTTGAGCGGTAATAAGAACGGGGAAAAGAAGGGCTAATAAAATTTGGTTTTTCATATAGGCCTTTGAAAATATAGTTACAAACAAAAAGAAGCTTTACTGAATTTCACTTGCTTAACTTCTGAAGACTAAGGCAAAGAAACAAATCACTGAACTTTAATTTATTTACTCAACTCATCAACGGACTCACTCAGAAGCTGATTAAATTTTGCAGGATCCTCAAGCATTATAAAATGTCCGACACCCTTCATCAATTTTAACTCGTATGATTTTACAACTTTACGGTTTTCCTCTTCCTGGATCGGGTAAAGATCACAGTTAATAGAAATAATCGGGGCATTGATTTCTTTTAACGCCAAAACAGCATTTTCTTTAAACATATTTTCCATAGCGCTTACTGCGACAGCCGTCGGAGCCGAAGCCATATCTTCCGAGACTTTTTTTACTAACTCCGGATCTGCTGCTGGAGGGAACATTGACTTTACAAATTCCTCGGTATGGGCTCTGAAATTTTCCTTAAATGGTTTAAGGAATAATTCAATTTGATCAGCGGATAAAGTTTCGCCAAGATTCTGAAATGTATCTGCGCCGATCAGTCCCAGCACTTTATTTTTTAGAATATTTGCCGCTTCAATAATAACTGCGCCTCCCATTGAATGACCGATAAGCACAACCTTTTTCAGGTTCAGATTATCAACCACTGCAGCCACGTCTTCACCAAATAGCTCCATCGTATAGTTTTCTCTGTTAACTCCCGATTCTCCGTGTCCGGCAAGATCAATTGCAACAACTTTATACTTTTGGGAGAAATATTTTGTCTGATAATCCCAATAGGATTTATCGCAGCTCCAGCCATGTATAAAAACCAGAGCCGGTTCTCCGTTCCCCTCAGAATAAAAATTTATTTTTACTCCGTCTTTAGAAAGAACCGTCTCCTGAGAGAAAACATTTACGGACGGGATAAGAATGAATAATAACGCGATTAAAATTGAATTATTTTTCATTTAATACCTCTCAGAATAATTATAAATCTTTTTCCGGATCTGTAACAACGGCGGGTATCCCGATATCATGGAACAATTTATTGAATTTTGGAATATCTTCGGCTATCACAGATTTAAGTTTCAGCAGTTCAGCATCTATCTTATCCACCAATTCCTTTTTTACAAGATGCGCCTGTTCTGTCGGCTTGAATTGCCCGTCCGCGACCGAGCTATTTAATGAAGCAAGCTTATCATTCAGGCGAACCGGATAATTCAACGGATCCTGACCGCTTTTATTTTTTGTCTGATACAATGTTTCTTCAACAGCAGTAATTTTTTTTGTAATCTCATCGCCGGATTTTTTAATTTCATCGGTATCATTACGATTTTTTATCCTATCATTCACAGACATTATCTGTTTACGGATATTCCTAATCTCTTTAATGGCTCTGTGTATAAGGGTTAATTTATCGCGTGTATCCAGCACAAAGTCGAACTGCGCTTTTAAATCCTCCATTGTTGCGGAAGAGCGGGGATCTTTTTTAATTATAAATGGAACAGATATACTATCCTTTCCGTTAATCAGAGTAACTTTGTATTCTCCCGGTAAGGCCAAAGGACCGGATAGTCCGCCGCCGCCCCATAGAATCAATCCATCAAATCTTTCCGCATCAGGATACCGCATGTTCCAGATAAATCTCTGTAATCCTTTCTTTATCGGGAGACGATCGCCCCGCTCTCTGTTCTTCGGTTTGAATGACTTAATCACTTTTCCGTCAGAATCTGATATTTTTAATTGTACAGAATTACTGTCCGGCATCTCTTTAAAAAAATAATTTAGAATAACACCGCTCTGCAAATTCAGACCAGATGTGGTTCCATCGCCTCTTCCGCTGCCTTCAATTCGATAAGTATCCCTGGAAGGATAGAGGTAAGTATTTCTCCACATTACATCCGCATTCAAAAAGCGGAGCGGGGAAATATCGTCTATCATCCAGAATGATCTGCCCTGCGTCGCAACAATCAGGTCTTCATTTTTAACAGTCAAATCTGTTATGGGAACAGTTGGGAGGTTCAGCTGAAATGTCTGCCAGTTAACGCCTTCATTAAAGGAGATGTAGATTCCTTGTTCTGTTCCGGCGAATAATAATCCCTGCCTTTTTGAATCAGCTCGGACAACACGAGTAAAATGATCCGACCCAATTCCATTTACAATCTTTTTCCAGGATCTACCAAAATCCTCCGTCTTTAAAATATAGGGTCTGTAGTCATCGGACTTATATCTTGTCGCGGCAACATATAGACCGCCCTCGTTGAACGGATTTGCTTCAATGCTGTTTATCTGCGCCCACCCGGGAAGCAAATTTTCAGGAGGAGTTACATTTTTCCAATTCTTTCCGCCGTCTGTGGTAATATGAATTAAGCCGTCATCCGAGCCGGTCCAAATAATGCCGTTCTTTATCGGACTTTCTGCCAATGAAAATATTGTGCAATAATATTCAACTCCGGTATTATCCTTAGTTATCGGGCCTCCCGAAGAGACTAATTTTGTGGAATCATTGCGGGTAAGATCGCCGCTTATCGCATCCCAATTTTCTCCACCGTTGGTGGTTTTAAATAAAACATTACCCGCAGCGTAGAGTGTCTTGCTATCGTGAAGAGAAAACACCAGCGGAAAATTCCACTGAAACCGGTATTTCCAGTCTTTAGCGCCATGACCCATAGGCGAATCGGGCCACACATCCACGGTCCGGGTTTCATTAGTGCGATGATTTTTCATTCCGATAAGTCCGGCATAATTTCCGCCGTACACAACATCATTATTGTTCGGATCGATTGCAATCCAGCCGCTTTCAGCACCCGCTGTTGATTCCCAGTCGCGCTCACCAATACTTCCGCTTTCAGTTCTGTGAAAAATTCTGACCGTACTGTTATCCTGCTGGGCTCCGTAGATTCTGTATGGAAAATGATCGTCTGTTGTAACTCTGTAGAATTGGGCAGTCGGTTGATTGTACATAGTGCTCCAGCTTTTAGCGCCATCGAGTGAAACCTGAGCACCGCCGTCGTCACCGATAATCATATTATCAGGATTATCAGGATTTATCCATAGATCATGATGATCTCCGTGGGGAGTTCGGATACTTTCAAAACTTTTACCGCCATCTTTGGATTTCCAGAAACCCACATTTAGAACGTATACTATATCTTTATTTGCGGGATCCGAGTAGAGGCGCGTATAATACCAGGCGCGCTGCCGAAGATTTCTATCCTCATTAATTTTATTCCAGGATCCTCCGCCGTCATCGGACCGGAACAATCCTCCTTCAAGCGCTTCAATAAGCGCATAAACTCTCTGCGGGTCAGCTTTGGAAACCGAAACGCCGATTATTCCGATTGTAGCTTTAGGCATTCCTTTATTGTCAGAGATATTTTTCCAGGTTGTTCCTGCGTTTTCGCTTTTCCAAACACCGCCGCCGGTCGATCCGAAATAAAACAGCGACTGATTGGAAGGGACACCTGCAACTGCACACGATCTCCCTCCCCGGAACGGACCAATACCTCGGTAGGAAAGTCCGTTGAAAAATGTTGTGTCCACTGTCTGAGGATATATGTTTGCTGCGAGGAGACAGAGAAACATTATAGAAGTGACTTTTGAAAAACGGTTCATCTTGTTTTTCCCTGAGATTATTATTCTGAGGAAGAATTTATCTGAATTGTATTGTGAATTCAACTTTTTTTAATTGGCGGAGAGAAATTTTGACTGATCTTTGTATTGTTTCCCCTGAAAAGACAATGTCAGTACAGAATATGCTTCTTGGAATTCAACCGGAAAATGTCAACCAACATTCGGAATTCCCTGTTGACGAAAACGACAATTTCAGGAAGATTCTTAAAAAAGTGCTCAATATTTTTCACATCAGGTATTGAGAAGAAGGTTTTTCAATTCGTTATAGCTTTTTTTGATCTGAATTGATTTCTTCTCTTTGGTGATACATACCGCAAGCCGATCAGGTATAATAATTTCTTTTTGAGTAACCTTCTCTACAATATCGTTAAACTTTGCCGGGTGAGCGGTTTCAACAACAATCCCGTTCACGTTATCAATATTTTGATTAGCTAAAAAATATTTCAGGGCCTGATAACCAACTGCGCCGTGGGGATCAATTATATAACTGTATTTTTCAAATACTTCTTTAATTCCTATTTCAGTTTCTTCATCGGACCAGCTTGATGATGAAATATCTTTTCTCATTTCCTCTATATTATTATTATACAGATCGACAATCCTTTCAAGATTGCTTGGATTGCCAACATCCATTGCGTTCGAAAGTGTCTGAACAGATTTCCGCGGATTGAATTTATGATCTGTTATGAATTCCGTGAACACATCATTTTTATTTGCAGCTCCTATAAACCTGAGAACCGGAAGGCCCATTTTCTTCGCCATCAATCCAGCGGTGATATTGCCCAAGTTTCCCGACGGCACGGAAATTACAGCCGGTTTATTTTTATCTTTTAATTGTTTATAAGCATTTATGAAATAGAAAGACTGAGGAATCAGCCTTGCGATATTTATTGAATTTGCCGAGCTCAGATTTATTTCTGATTTCAATTGTTCATCAACAAAAGCCTCTTTCACAAGGCTCTGGCAATCGTCAAATGTTCCGTTCACTTCAATAGCTGTAATATTTTTATCAAGAGTGGTTAATTGCTTTTCCTGTAGAAAACTGACTTTACCTTTCGGGTAAAGTATGAAAACCTTAATCCCTTCGGCGCCGTAGAATCCGTGCGCCACAGCGCTGCCTGTATCGCCTGAAGTCGCAACGAGAATGTTCAGTTCTCTATTCATGCCCGCGGCAAAAAATTCCATTGTCTTTGCCATGAACCGCGCGCCGAAATCCTTGAATGCCAAAGTAGGACCGTGAAATAATTCGAGGACCGACAAGTTATCTGAGAGTTCTACAAGGGGCGCGTCAAAATTTATAGCATGCTCAACGATGTTAGATAATTTTTGATCGGGAATTTCTCCGTCTATAAAATATTTGGATATCTCATAACCGATCTCCCGGAGAGAATAATTTTCGATTTGCTGAATCATTGACAAAGGAAGAAGTGGGATTGACTCTGGCATAAACAATCCGCCATCGTTTGAGAGACCCTCAATTACAGCTGTCTTAAAACTCACAAAATTATTTTTGCCGCGTGTGCTGTAATACTTCATACTATCCGATCACCCTTGGGCCGGTCGAATTGATATTAGAGATATATATCATGTTTTTCTTAACGAATTCCGAAGAGATTTTTTTCATAACCCTGCCTATTTTTTCGGCATCGTTTTCAGAAGTGCAGAATGCAAATACCGCGGGACCCGATCCCGATATGCTGCAGCCGACCGCCCCTGCATTTAACGCGGCTTCCTTAATTTTATAAAAACCGGGAATCAGTTTTGCCCGGGCCGGTTCTGCAATCAGATCATTCATTGATCTTCTGATAAGATCATAATCACTTTTCAGTAATCCGGCAATCAGGCCGCCTGCGTTTCCCGCCTGAGCCACAACTTCTTTCAACGGATAATTTTTCCTGATCAACTTCCTTGCATCGGAAGTTTTAATGGCAAATTGCGGATGCAGTACAGTGCAGAATAATTTTTTAGGGTAAGATAATGGAATAATGTCCATCGGTTTGTATCCCCGAATTAAAATAAATCCTCCGAAGAGACAAGGAGCAACATTATCAGCGTGAATGCTTCCGGATGCAACTTTTTCACCCTCCAGGGCAAATTCCATTAATTCCTGTTTGGTAAATGGTCGGTCCAGCAATTCATTAAGAGCCACGGGTGCGGCTACCGCGCTTGCGGCGCTGGATCCGAGTCCGCTCCCTGAAATAATCATTTTCCGAATCTCAATTTCAACTCCAATTTTCAGTTTAAGACTTGCAAGCATTTTCGTGACCGCAACCGCAGCGGTGTTCTTTTTAATATCAAACGGCAATCCGCTTTTATCGCCTGAAATTTTAAGAATTCTAATCCCCGGTTTATCAGAAATACGTACCGTCATTTCTTCAACGGGAGTATTGATGGCAAAACCCATTATATCGAAACCGGGTCCGACATTTGAAACGGTGGCCGGCGCAATTACTTTTATACTATTTGATTTCATAAATATTTATCCAGATATCCCTTTGCTTTCATTAATTCTGCAATCAGAATTGTTCCGCCTGCAGCGCCCCTAACTGTATTGTGAGAGAGTACAACAAATTTGTAATCGAACAAGGTGCACTCGCGGAGTCTGCCGACAGAAACCGCCATTCCGTTTTCCAAATTTCTGTGCATTTTCGGCTGAGGATATTTTTCACCGTCGAGATAAATTATAGGATGCACCGGCGCAAAAGGCAGTTTTAATTTTTGCGGTTCGCCGGAAAAATTATTCCATGCATTTACTATATCATTTTTTGTCGCGTTCTTTTTCAATTTAACCTGGACACATTCCGTATGACCGTCGATCACACCGACGCGATTACACTGTGCGCTGATATTTATTTTTGAATAATCAATTTTACTTCCGCTTATTGATCCAAGAATTTTTCCCGGTTCTTTTTCTATTTTTTCCTCTTCCCCGCCGATGAAGGGAATCACGTTATCAATTATGTCCATGCTCGGTACGCCGGGGTAACCGCCGCCGGAAATCGCCTGCATAGTTACAACGTTTACAGATTCAATTCCGAAATTATCGTACAGCGGTTTCAGAGCCATAACCAGCCCGATTGTTGAGCAATTCGGATTAGTTACAATTACTCCTTTTCCAAATTTTTGAGAGTTAACAAGTTCAAGATGTTCAGAATTTATTTCAGGCACTATCAATGGAACATCCTCATCAAAACGGTGATTGCGCGCATTTGAAATTACCACATAACCGGCTTTTGCAAAATCCGCCTCCAATTCACCGGCCACAGATGCATCGAGTGCAGAAAAAACAATTTTAGATTCAAGAACGGGAGTACAATTCAAAATAACCTTTTCCGCAAGATCTTTTCTCAACTTCGACTGCATTACCCAATTCACCGCATCACTGTATTTTTTACCGGCCGATTTTTCCGATGCCGCCAGTTCATGAATCTCGAACCACGGATGATCTGCAAGCAGTTCGATGAATTTCTGTCCCACACTTCCGGTAGCACCGAGTATTGCAATTTTTATTTTTTCGTTTTTCATTTCATCAGCCAAAATAATTTGAGATTCTTAATATATCGGAGAGAATTCCTACGGCGGTAAAATCCGCGCCGGCGCCCTGCCCTTTAATTGTAAGAGGATTTTTCCAGTAATTTTTTGATGTAAACGCGACAATGTTTTCGCTGTCGGCAAGATTATAGAACGGGTGCCGTTTATCGATTTCTTTTATCGAAAGAGAGGCTTTACCTGATTCATAAGTTGCAATATAGCAGAGCACGCATTCCTGCGCAGCGGCCTTTTTCTTCATTTCAATTATCTTTTTATCGTCATTTTTTAATTTTTCATAAAATTCATCTATTGAGGCCGCGTTTTCGGATTCAGGCGAAATTATTTTTTCAATCTCAATGTCCTTTAGCTCGAATCGAATTCCGGACTCACGGATCAAAATCAAAAGTTTCCTTGCCATATCAAGCCCTTTCAGATCATCACGCGGATCCGGTTCGGTATATCCCCTTTCCTGTGCAATTTTTACAACTTCACTGAAACTCTCTTTTTCTTTGAGTGAGTTGAAAATAAAACTGAGTGTTCCTGAGAATACGCCTTCTATTTTTATTATCTCATCCCCGCTTGAGACAATATCTTTTAAAGTATTGATTATCGGAAGGGCGGATCCAACGTTAGTTCCATATCTGAACTGAACGTTACGCCTGACTGCCGCATCCTTAAGGGCAACAAACTGTTCATGGCTCCGGGTATTGGCAATCTTATTGGGTGTTACTATCGATATACTTGAATTTATTATCTTCAGATAATGATTTACTACAAGATCCGCTGCCGTGCAGTCCACAAGAATAGAATTGGGAAGTTTCATTTCTTTCATCATCTCAATATATTTTTCAATATCCGAGTCCGAGCCTGAATTTTTCAATATTTTTTTCCAATTTTTCAGATCGATTCCTTCATCATCAAAAAACATATTCCTGCTGTTCATCAAACCGACTACATTAATTTTTGCGTGCACATGTTCCGCAACATAATTATTCCGTTCTACAATCAATTTAAGAAATGCGCTTCCCACCATTCCCGGACCGATCATAAATAAATTCAATGTTTTATGCTTTGATAAGAATAGGGAATTGTGGAGTACATTCAATGCTTTTTTCAGAAACTCTTTCTGTATGACCAGAGAAATATTCAGTTCCGAAGAACCCTGCGCAATAGCAATAATATTTATACCGTTTTTACCCAGCGACTGAAAGACTCTTCCGGAGATTCCCGGAGTGTGACGCATATCCTCGCCGACCACCGCGATTATAGACATACCGTCTTCGACAAGAACCTCGTCTATCATCCCGTCTCTTATCTCCCATTTGAATTCCTCTTCGATATATTCTTTAGCGGGCTGTCCATAATGTGGCATTACGGCAAAACATACGCTGTGTTCGGAAGACGCCTGAGTAATAAGAATTACATTTATATTACGTTTGGCGAGAGCGCCGAATATTCTTGACGCAATTCCAACAACGCCGATCATTCCGCTTCCCGTTATGCTTAACAAGGTAATATCATCAATTGAGGAAATTCCTTTTACGCTGAACATTCCGCGCGTTCCCCTTTCAACTACAACGGTTCCTTCAAATAAAGGATTAAATGTATTCCTTATTCTAATGGGAATATTTTTGTTGAGGGCCGGTCTCATTGTAGGAGGATGAATTACCTTAGCTCCAAAGTGCGACATTTCCATTGCCTCTTCGTACGTAACAGATGAAAGCGA
>PGYS01000022.1 GCA_002839795.1 Ignavibacteriae bacterium HGW-Ignavibacteriae-3
TCGAAGGCCGACAGCCAATTGCCGTAACTCATCAGGCTGAGACTGTGAATCAGGCAGTTGACTTTGCTGCCGATAAGTTGGTTAGATTGATTGAGAGTACCCTTGGGCGGATGAACGATCAAATGATTCGCAGGACGGATCCTCCTCTCCCCGGCACAAAACTTCCCGTGGAATGATGATCGACTTCGGCTATGAGCCGAACTCCATTCCAAAATAGAATACAATTTGTCTCCGGGACCATAGTTCTAATTAAACAGCTTTTTGCCCAGGATCTCTAGTCCATTTTTCATCCTTTTGGCCGATTGTGTATTTACGATTATTATGGTTAACATGTTCCCGTAATTAAATCGTTCATGCAATGGAGCAATAAATGGTATCTAGATCAAACAATTCGGCAAAACTATTTTCGCCTTCCACTCCGTCTATGATGGATAGATGGATCGAACAGAAAGCCAAATTGAAAAAGAAATATCCAAATCTGACCAATAATGATTTACTATATAGCGAGGGTAAAAAAAACGAGATGCTTGAGAATCTTCGATTAAAACTTAACTTGAGCAAAGAAGACTGGAAGAAAGTGATAGAAAAACTTTAACTCTGCCATCAACAAAAATGTTAATAAAGATAATTGTATCAATTAAAGGAGATTAAAATGAGCAAGGGCCAGGACAGTAAAAAAAACACAAAAAAGGAACCGGCAAAAACTATGAAAGAAAAAAAAGCCGCTAAAAGAGATAAGAAAAATGAAAAGAATAATCACGGACTTCTGAACCAATAATCGCGTCTTGTTGATATTCTTAAACAAAGTATAGCCTCCGGAACTCTCTCCATCAGGTAAATTCGGCCTTTATTGCGACGAATTTCTCTATTATTCAATAAAAAAGTAGTAGTTCTCTTTTCATCCTTTTGGACTACTGTTTTTTTTACAGATTATCCTTTTTTTTACAAAAGAAAAAAACTTTATAAAATGAAGAAAGAATTATAATATCAAAAGAGAACCGGGGTAATATTAAGAGGCTAAATATCATGAAGAAAAAAGAATTTAAACGAAATACACTTCCAAAATCTCCCACCAGTATTCAGGGGCTGGATGAAATTACAGGCGGGGGATTGCCCAAAGGCAGGCCAACACTTGTTTGCGGCGGCGCCGGCTGCGGAAAAACCCTCTTTGCGATGGAATTTCTGGTCAGAGGCGCGACAAATTACAATGAACCTGGTGTATTTATTTCGTTCGAGGAAACAGAAAAAGAGCTCATAGAAAACGTTGTTTCTTTAGGATTTGATTTGGAGGGTCTTATTGAGAAGAAAAAGATTTGGCTCGAGCATATTCATATTGAGCGGGGTGAAATTCAACAGAGCGGTGAATATGATTTAAAAGGTTTGTTCGTCAGGATCCATCAGGCAATTGAAAAAATAGGAGCCAAGCGCGTTGTGCTGGATACTGTTGAGTCACTCTTTTCCGCGCTCCCTAGTCCAACTCTTATACGTACTGAACTTAGAAAATTATTCGCGTGGTTGAAAAAGAAAGGTGTTACGGCAATAGTCACAGGTGAACGGGGAAGCGGAACATTAACACGCCAAAGTCTGGAAGAGTATGTCTCCGACTGCGTCATTTTCCTGGACCATCGAGTTACTGATCAATCCTCAATACGACGGTTGCGAATAGTTAAATACCGCGGTTCAACTCATGGAACCAATGAATATCCATTCTTAATTGATGAGGATGGATTCTCCGTATTGCCCGTCACTTCGCTGGGATTGAATCACATTTCATCAAGTGAAAGAATTTCTACAGGTATTCCCCGTCTGGATACAATGCTCTCCGGCAAAGGTTATTTCCGGGGGAGTACGGTCCTTGTCTCCGGAACCGCCGGTACAGGCAAGACGAGCCTTGCGGCACAATTTGTTGAAGCTGCATGCAAAAGGGGTGAACGTGTTCTGTATTTCGCATTCGAAGAATCCCCGAGTCAGTTTATCCGCAATATGTCTTCAATTGGAATAATGTTACAGCCGTGGGTAAAAAAAAGATTGCTACACTTTCATGCAACACGTCCAACCCTGCATGGATTGGAACATCACCTGACCACTACAATTAAATTAATAAATAAAGTAAAACCGCATATAGTTGTTCTTGATCCGATAGACGCGTTTGTGATGGGGGGAAATCAAACTGAAGTAAAAATTATGCTTCTGCGTCTTGTGGATTTTCTTAAGATGAATAATATAACTGCGTTCTTCGCAAGTCTTTCGAATGCCGGAGAATATCAGGAACTGACAGATATGTCAATATCATCTCTGATAGATACCTGGCTGCTTTTGCGTGATATTGAAATCGGCGGCGAGCGTAACAGAGGAATGTATATTCTTAAGTCGCGAGGTATGGCACATTCAAACCAGATACGTGAATTTAAACTTACCAGCCATGGTATTGAACTGCTTAATGTCTATGTCGGTCCGGAGGGCGTTCTAACAGGTTCTGCCCGGTTATCGCAGGAAGCTAAAAACGATGCGGAACAATTGTTAAGGAAACAGGAAGTTGACCGCAGACAGTTCGGATTGGAACTAAAACGTGCCGCAACGGAAGCTCAGATTGTGGTCTTACGTTCGGAATTTAAAGCTGAGGAATCCGAAGCTCTAAAAATTATAGAAATGGAAAAAGCAAAAGCTGAAATGTTTACTCATGATCAGAAAAAAATGGCGACCAGCAGAAAAGCTGATAAGTTTATAAATAAAATTGTAAAACCGGCCAAAAAAGTTAAATAATTTTTTTATGAAAGCTAAATAGTCAATATCAGATTCTTTGGGGATCCCTCCAGCAGAGGCTTGGCCTGGATGTGTAATATTTCATAAAGCCCAAATCCAGTATGGAAAGTGAGTTTAAACTGTGCCTAGAGCTGTTTTTTTTTTTAAATAATTGATTATATTTAACTGAAACAGTTAGAATTTCATAATGGAAGCCAATCCTTGAAACGAATCAAAATTCTGCTTATTGAAGACAATCGACTTCTGCGTGATGGTATAGAAGCCATGCTCAAAAAGCAGGCTGATATGAAAATTACTGCTACATTTGGTAACGGGGAAAATATTGTGAAAATGATTGGTGAGCACAAACCCAGTATTGTGCTTCTTGATCTTGGCTTGCGTAATCAAAATAGTCTTCAAATTGTAAAATCAACCAAGCAGCATTTCTCTGCAGTTAAAATAATAGCGATGGATCTTGTACCGCTCCAGGCGGATATTTTTGAGTTTGTACAGGCGGGTGTCTCAGGATTCATTCTTAAGGATGCTACTATTAACGATTTTCTTAAAACAATCAGATCGGTATCCCAGGGATCACAGGTTTTACCTCCTAACCTGACAGGCTCACTTTTTTCGCAGATTGTAGACCATGCGGTTAACGGATCCAAATCCACCAAGTTGATTGAAGAATCTATTCGAATGACTAAACGCGAGAAGCAGGTAATTGAATTAATTGCAGAAGGTGCAACCAATAAAGAAATTGCACAAAAACTTCACCTCTCGCCTTACACGGTAAAAAGCCACGTTCATAACATACTTGAAAAACTGGCACTTCATACACGGGTTCAGATTGCCCGATACGCCAGTACTTCAGAATCCTATAAAGCTGCGCTGGAATCAACTTCACTTATTGGCGAATAATTCTCTTTTGCCTCTCTGCCAAAAGATGTAGTTCTTTTTTCATCCCTTTGACCGATTGTTTATCCACCCTGATTTGCCGCATCTTAATACCGTAATAATGAATTAAATGTTCTCTCCGCCGTTTAACAGAAATTTAGGGAGCAATGGCGGATATTTATATTTGTTTAAATAACCATTGACATGAGATTTCTGCCGTGTGGAAGAATGTCTTTAATTGAGTTTATAGAGTGAAAAAAATAAGATTATTGCTTATAGAAGATAACCGGCTGCTCAGGGACGGAATATTTTCAATCCTTAAGAAGCAAAAAAATATCGTTGTAATCGCCGCCTCCGGAGATGGTAAAAATACTCTTGTTAAAATCAAGCAGTTAAAACCAAATGTAGTTTTACTGGATCTGGGATTGCGAAGCCAAAGCAGTTTGCGCGTGGTGGAAATAGTGAAAAAAGATTTTCCCGAAGCAAAAATCATTGTGATGGATCTTGCGCCTGTACAGGCTGATATTCTACAATACGTAAAAGCCGGCGCGAACGGATTCATCCTTAAAGATGCATCGCTTGATGATTTCTTGGTCACCATAAAATCCGTTGCCGAAGGATCCACTGTTCTCCCACCTCTATTAATTGATTCGCTTTTTTCCCAGATAGTAGATCACGCCGTTAGAGACGGTAAGACCAAACTGAAAGATGCCGTGCAAATGACAACGAGAGAAAAGGAGGTTATCGGGTTTCTGGGCGAGGGTATGAGCAACAGAGAGATTGGTCAAAAAATGCATATATCCACTTATACGGTCAAGAGCCATATTCATAATATTATGGAAAAACTGGCGTTACATACGCGCCTGGAAATTGCAAATTATTCATATACAGATGAAACTTTTAAAACAGTTTCAAAGAGTATTTCGGTAATCACCGGTTAGTTAAATATCAACTGTTCATTCTGACAGAGGTTTAGATGAAACAGCAGTATAATAAAAAGGAGAACTCGTGAAAAAAATATTAGTTGGTATTTTTAGTTTAGTGTTCATTATTGCTATCATTGGCTGCTCCAAGGACGCAGACCCCGAATTCCGTGTCCGGAACGAGTTGTCGAACAAAGCTAATGTCCAGATACAGACATCTGGCGGCAACACTATTAACATCAACGATGTCGGTGCCGGTCAAACTACAGCATATCAAACAACTTTTGAGGGAAGTATTACTGCTACAGCAGTTATTCAGAATGAGTCGGTATCTCCCGCAATAACTTTTTCTGCTACAAAGGATACGCGCTACACGTTAGTGATTCAAACAGGCAGTGCACCTTCACTTCGGGTGGATCGGGAATAGTTAAACAGAAAGATTATTGAAAGAAGTTCTTTAGTTGAATAAGAGAATGTTTAATCGTAACAGATTAGTTATAAGAGATTGTTCGTTCAAACAGCACAATTAATAAAAGGAGAAACATCATGCGTAACATTTTTGCATTGATAGTGGCATTTTTCATAGCGGGTACGGTAAGTGCCCAGATAAGTATTGGTATAAGTCTTAATCTAAATACCCAGCCTGCATGGGGACCCACCGGTTATGATTATGTAGAAAATTATTATTTGCCGGATATTGACGTATACTACAATGTCACTACACATCGTTATTACTATTATGACAAAAAAGGTTGGAGATATTCAGTTAATTTACCTTCCCGCTATCGTAATTATGATATTTATAATTCTTATAAAGTTGTAGTGAATGAGAAAAATCCGTGGAAAAATCATAAATCTTACAAGGAAAAATATTCTTCATATAAAGGCCGTCATGATCAGCAGCCGATCCGCGACAGCCGCGATTCAAAATATTACGCTAACAAATATCACCCCGAGCATAATAACTGGGTTAAGCAGCAAAAGCATGACAACGGTAATCGCGATGGTATGAAGAAAGGCAGTGACAACCGAAATAAGAAAAACGGTAAGAACAAAAAATAATTTTATTTCATAAGGCAATTAATTGAAAACCGGTTTTGCTCTGATCGTGTAACCGCATTTCATAACCGGTATTGTAAAGTTGATAGTTTCCGATGTTCAAATAGAACTGGCTAGGAAGATACCCAGCACAAAACTTGTCTAAAAAAATACCCGGGGAGTGTTTTTACGATTGAAAATAATGTAAAATGCATTTTCATCGAAAAAAAACAGATACCTGCCACAATCACGATGTAGTCCCTTTTTCATCCCTTTGGCCGATTGAATTGTTCCTCAGAACTTGTGATACTCAATTATGAATAACGCAAAATATGCTCTCGAGATCCAAAAAGGATACTTGTCTGTATTCCATCCGGAAATATGTATTTGTCATAAGCCCAAAACAAAGAATGATCACGTAACTGGTAAAAAAATTGTGAATTCAAATTTGTACAGCAATAAAAAATCCATCTCTTTCTGCTCGTGCAATTATTCTTTTCAATTACAAAACTGATTAAAAACGAAATATAATTGAGATTCAGCAAAAGAGAATAGATAATCAATACAGGCGTTTCAAGCGGCCGAGCAATTTAAAACGAGAATAAATGATGGAAATTTCTACTGTGGCGATAATAATTTTCGGAATACTTGCAATAGTAATTGTCATTTGCACAATTATACTTTTCCCGGAATTGAGGGATGTAGTAAAAGAGTTTAGGAAAGATTCGTAGAAACAATCTATATAAGAAAATAATTCCACCGATCCATATCCGGATAAGAGCAATTAAGGAGGAACTTCGTATTGAAAAAAGGAAATAGTTCAATTATAAATCGCATCGCCTTCATCGGGAACTATTTACCCCGCCAATGCGGAATTGCAACTTTTACTACCGATTTATGCGAGGCCGTTGCAGCTCAATATTCAGATACTACTTGTATTGCATTGCCGGTTAATGATATAGACGGAGGTTACGCGTATCCTTCCCGTGTTCGATTTGAACTGACCGAGAAGGATATAGAATCATACCTGCGGGCTGCCGATTTTCTGAACATTAATAATGTTGATCTGGTATGTGTACAATTCGAGTATGGAATCTTCGGCGGGAAAGTGGGAAGTCATATACTCTCACTTTTGCGGGAATTGCGAATGCCTATTGTTACAACCTTGCATACAATACTAAAAGATCCCGACCCTGATCAGAAACGTGTGCTTGAAGAAGTTGCGGCTCTTTCGGATCGGTTAGTGGTAATGAGCGAACGCGGCTTGGAATTTTTGCATGATATCTATAATGTGTCAAAGAAAAAGATTGACCTGATTCCACATGGCATTCCGGATGTGCCGTTTGTGGATCCCAGTTTCAACAAAGACTTGTTCGGGGTTGAAGGCAAAACAGTTCTGCTAAGTTTCGGATTATTATCAGCGAGCAAGGGAATAGAAACAGTTATTTCAGCTATGCCTGAAATTGTAGCGCGGTATCCGGATTGTGTTTATATGATTGTCGGAGCTACCCATCCTCACGTTATTAAAAACGAGGGCGAAACTTATCGGCTCTCTTTGCAATGGCTGGCAGAACAAAAAGGTGTAGCCGGTAATGTTATTTTTTACAACCGCTTTGTTTCTCTTGAGGAATTAGTTGAATTTATCGGAGCAGCCGATATCTACATTACACCTTATCTTAACGAAGCACAGATTACGTCCGGAACTTTGGCTTATACGATAGGGGCAGGCAAGGCAGTAATCTCTACGCCGTATTGGTATGCGCAAGAAATACTTTCTAACGGAAGGGGTGCGCTGTTTCCGTTCCGTGATCATAAAGCGCTTGCAGATCAGGTAATCATACTATTGGATAATGAATCTGAACGACAAGCGATGCGCAAACGGGCATATGTGTACGGACGGACGATGATCTGGTCTGAAGTCGCTCAACGTTATATGGAAAGTTTTGAGCGTGCGCGGGTTGAAAAAAGAAGTTATATCCCGCCGGGATTCATTGCAAAAGCGCTTGACAAATTTCCGGGTGAATTGCCTCCGTTAAAACTAAATCACTTAGACAATCTAACTGACTATACCGGCATATTGCAACATTCACTTTTTACAGTGCCTAATTATTCTCATGGCTATACCACTGATGATAATGCCCGCGCTCTTTTAGTAAGTATCCTTTTGGATAAACTGGGCAGCCACAAGAGTTTTGGATTCGCTTCCCGCTATCTCGCTTTTCTTGGATTCGCATTTAATGATAAAACTAAAAGATTTCGAAATTTTATGGACTATCAGCGCAACTGGCTGGAAGATAAAGGTTCGGACGATAGTCATGGCCGGGCACTTTGGGCGTTAGGAACAGCATTGAACCATTCTAATGCTCTGGTGCTAAAAGGTTTAGCAAGCTGGCTGTTCGAACAGAGTTTATCGGCTATTCTATTAACTTCCAGCCCGCGTGCATGGGCATTTGCTCTTATAGGAATTGACGAATATTTACAAAAATTTGCCGGTGATAGAAGAGCAAGCCAGGTTCGTGATGAATTGGCCGGAAGGCTTTTAACATTATATAAAAATAACCGTTCTGAAGATTGGCGATGGTATGAAAAAGAACTTTCATATTGTAACGCTGCTCTGCCGCACGCATTGCTTATCTGCGGGGAATCAATTTATAATAAAGAAATGAGTGATGCCGGGCTGGAGTCTCTAAGCTGGCTTGCCGATTTGCAGCGATCCAAAGCCGGGCACTTTGTACCGATCGGATCAAATGGGTTTTATCAGAAAGACGGCATCCGTGCCCGATTCGATCAACAACCCGTGGAAGCACAGGCAATGGTATCCGCATGTCTGGAAGCTTTCAGGATTACAGATGATAAACGCTGGAACAAAGAAGCCCGCCGGGCATTCGAATGGTTTCTCGGGCGCAACGATTTAAATCTTTCCCTGTACGATCCAACAACCGGCGGCTGCCGCGACGGATTACATTCAGACCGTCTGAACGAGAATCAGGGTGCGGAATCAACTTTAGCATTTCTGCAATCATTGTTGGAATTACGTTTGGCCGAACAATCACATCTATCTATGGAGGCATTATTAAAATGAAAAATAAACATGTCGAAATTTTTCTCCGCAATAAACTAAATCCAATTCTTACGGCCGATAATTGGCCCTATCCGATTAACAGTGTATTCAATGCAGGTGCAACATTACTCCCCGATGGAACAACGTTGCTTTTATGTCGGGTGGAGGACAGGAGTGGAATTTCTCATTTTTGTGTCGCTCGTTCAGCCAATGGAATTGATGGCTGGCAGATTGACCCGAAGCCGACTCTGCTGTCTGATCCGGAGAATTTCCCGGAAGAATTGTGGGGCATTGAAGATCCGCGGATAACTTTTGCGCCGGAATTAAAAAAGTATGTTGTCGTTTATACGGCTTACACGCGCGACGGGCCCGGTGTTGCTCTGGCACTCACGGAAGATTTCAAAAGTTATGAACGGTATGGAGTTATAATGCCGCCTGACGATAAAGACGCGGCACTTTTACCCCGACGAATTGATGGTAACTGGGTTATGATTCACAGACCAGTTAGTGCGGCACGCGCCCATATGTGGATTTCTTATTCACCTGATTTGAAAAATTGGGGCAACCATGTTTTAATGATGAATGCCCGGAAAGGCGCCTGGTGGGATGCGAATAAGATTGGTCTCTCACCACCTCCAATAGAAACTCCTGATGGCTGGCTGGTGATATATCACGGGGTAAAGCTATCATGCAGCGGCTGCATCTATAGGCTGGGTCTCGCACTGTTTGATCTAAACAAACCTGAAATATGTCTTAAGAGAGGAAGCGAATGGATCTTCGCTCCGGAAGAACTTTACGAAAAAAATGGTGACGTCGGCAATGTTGTATTCCCATGCGGCTATACAATCGATCCGGATGGCGATACTATCAATATATATTACGGTGCGGCAGATACAAGCATTGCTTTAGCCACCGGCAGTATTAAAGAAATGCTCAAGTGGCTTGATGAGCACAATTCATTATAGAGAGAATTATCATGAAAACAAACACAAGCAAATCCCTTGTCTTAGCTTTTATAATTGTTGCAATAATTTTCTTACTCTTTTGCGGTGGAGCGCTTACACTAACACTGCTGAACGACGGAATGGATCACGGGATGAATGATGACGGATGGAAAAACAACATCACGTGGATGTGGGTCCCTACAGGGTTATCTTTTCTTCTGAGTGTGTTATTGGGTTGGGCGATATTCAAAAAAAAAGATGTATGAGTAATTCACTTTTAACTGCCTGTCTTCTTAACAAGGAACGGAAACACGTTTTATTTATTGATTGCCTCTGTACAGGATTTTGAAGTGTCAAACGGAAACTGGTGAAAAATATGAATAGTAATCATATAGTGATCGGAATATTCGAAAATGAGTTATCCGCTTTAATCGCAAAGCGAGATCTTCGCGAGGCAGGCATCAAAGCTAATATACTAAGAGAAGGGGGCGGCGTCACTTTGCGTCTATTGAGTCAGGCAGAAGGCGTGCGGGTTTTAGTTCCCGAAAGTCAGGAAAGCATGGCAAAAGAAATACTCCAGGCAAGGTTTTTATAACGAAGTATTACTAGATGCTTCTATGAAATAATTAAGCTGGCTACATGAACTCTTGAAGATGATTTTATCTTAATGTAATTAATAAAAGAAGGATTAACTATGAACGCAAAAACAACGGGTCTGGTAATTGTATTGATCGGTCTGCTGATGACTCTGTATACCGGATTTGAATATGTGACAAGAGAAAAAGTAGTGGATCTCGGAAGTATTGAGATTACCGCGGATAAAGAACATACTGCAAATTGGTCACCATTTATCGGGATTGGAATATTGGCGATAGGCGGGATTGTTTTTCTTTCCGGCAGAAAGAAATAGTTCAGTTTGAAAGAAAAGTGAATTGATTAGTGTGAAAAACAAATATCATGACTACACAACATTGGAAAGGAAAATATGAAAAGAAAAGTTGGTTTGTGGATTGACCATAGAAAAGCTTTAATTGTAAGTATTACAGAGGGTCTGGAAGAGATAAAGTCAATTCCCTCTGACGTGGAAAAACGTGTTCGCTTTTCGGGAGAAGCGCAAAAAAACTTAGAAGAGGACATTCGAGAAAGACGCTTTATGAATCAGCTCAACATATACTACAATAAAGTAATCTCGCTTATTCAAGACGCAGAGACTATCTTCATAGTAGGGCCTGGTGAAGCAAAGATTGAGCTCAAAAAACATCTGGAGAAAAAAAAGCAAATTGGGCAAGTGATTGAAATCGGGACAGCTGACAAGATGACCGAGAATCAATTTGCTGCCAAAGTCCGCGAATACTTTTCCAAATAGCTTGCAAATGACAGGAGACGATGGGGATAATATCATGACCCTGGAAAAAATTAATTGATGGAATAGAAGAGAATTAGAATGCATGAGAATGATGATCTGATAATGATACTCATCCCGACAAATCAAAATATTTTTCATTCCAAAGGGAGTGATAATTATGAAAATAGCTTAAGACCTTCACTTAACTGTACTCCCCTTCTTTAGACCCGATAACATTCTACGATCATTCATCAATGGTATGTAGTCCATTTTTCATCCTTTTGGCCGATTGAATAATCTCTCACATCTACAGATCATACAGCAGAAATAATTTCCTAAAGTCTTTTGGGATTGAATATGATACATGTCACCATAGAATCCAACGCTGAAACATTTGTTATTCGTTTGAAACACAAAATTGATTTTGTAGTTGAAAGGAGATTTCAAAAAACGAAACCATTAAACAGAAGAACAATTTCTGTGTTTGTACAATTATTCTTCTCCGTAGCAAAATTGATTTTCAAAGAACTATTTACGAGGCCCCGTTAATGAATATATTATTGGTTTACCCCATGTACCCGGATACATTCTGGAGTTTTAAACATGCTCTCAAATTTGTATCAAAGAAAGCAAGTTTCCCGCCGTTAGGACTTTTAACCGTTGCCGCAATGCTTCCAAAAGGCTGGAATAAAAAACTGATCGATATGAATGCTGATCAGTTATCAGTAAATGATATACTTTGGGCTGATTATGTATTTATCAGCGCAATGTCAATTCAAAGTGAATCGGCAAACCATGTTATTGAAAGATGTAAAAAACTAAACACGAAGATAGTTGCAGGAGGACCCCTTTTTACAAGCAGTTCTGAATACTATGATAAAGTGGATCACCTTGTTCTTAATGAGGCGGAAATTACTCTTCCCCATTTTTTAAGTGATCTAAGTGAAGGAACACCGAAACATATATACACATCGGAGGAATGGGCAGATATTACAACCACTCCTTTGCCGCTGTGGGAACTTGTCTCTATGAATAATTATACTTCGATGAACCTTCAGTATTCACGCGGCTGTCCTTTTGACTGCGACTTTTGCGATATAACGGTACTTTACGGAAGAAGTCCCCGCACAAAGACAACAGACCAGGTTATAGCTGAATTGGACGCGATATATTTTGCAGGTTGGCGGGGGCCAGTCTTTTTTGTGGATGATAATTTTATAGGCAACAAGGCAAAACTGAAAAGAGAAATTCTCCCGGCAATAGTCGAATGGATGAAGAAAAGAAAAAATCCTTTCTATTTGAATACAGAAGCGTCAATCAATCTTGCCGATGATGAGAGTCTCATGTTGCTTATGGCTTGGGCAGGATTTGAAGCTGTCTTTATAGGCATCGAATCACCGAATGAATTGAGTCTGATCGAGTGTAATAAAAATCAGAATAGAAACCGTGATCTTATTTCTAGCGTAAAAAAGATTCAACAGTTTGGCCTGGAAGTTCAGGGAGGATTTATTGTTGGATTTGATAACGATCCGCCTGCGATCTTCGATGAGCTTACGGACTTTATACAGGAAAGCGGCATTGTAACGGCAATGGTCGGATTATTAAACGCGCCTAAAGGGACTAAGCTTCATAAAAGACTGCTGAATGAAGGGAGAATGCTGAATGATTTTACAGGGAATAACACAGACTTCTCAATTAATTTTGTTCCGCAGATGAATCCCGAAGTACTCGCGGAGGGCTATAAAAAAATATTAAGCACCATCTATTCACCAAAATATTATTATGAAAGGGTAATGCGCTTCATGAAGGATTTTGAACCAAAGAAGAAAAAAGTATTCCATCTTAATCCGAATTACATTCTTGCATTGTTCAGATCCATATTCAAGTTGGGAGTAATGGGAGAGGAAAGAATCTACTATTGGAAATTATTTTTCTGGTCGTTGTTTCGGAAACCGCAGCTGTTTTCTCTCGCAATATTATTTACGATTTACGGATTTCATTTCAGAAAAATTTCCAATGGTCTTGGTTAAATTAATCTTATAACAGGAAATGCCTTAAATATTTTATTATTTGCACCCGCGATCCCGCCGGGCAGGCACAAGCAGGAGTGTCAATACGGGCTTGCCCGGCATCTTTTTGACGGACATGTCAAAGTAATCAGCAATTTAACAATTTTCGCGCCTCTTGCCTCTCGCTTCTTGCCTCTCACGCTTCTTGGTTGAAACTAGGATTCTAAGACAGACTCAACTTGTCATATTGACCCCGCGTCTTTTGCGGGGAGATATCTTATCATCGGGTAAAAAATTCCTCACTGGCTTTTCCGCGCTTGGCACTATGTTCACCACCCTAATGGTGTAGTCCCTTTTTCATCCCTTCGCTCTATTTCTACCGTCCCTAAATCGGCTTACATTCTTTAAGCAAATAACGAGAACTATTTTATAATTGGGGTTAATCTGGTATGGGGATGATTAAATAGCGATTGTTTGATTACTTATTATGTACTAACCGGAAGGAGTTTTTCATGAAAAGCTTTACAAAAAAAACTGGGGATATCTTAAATAAATGGACATACTTCATTGGGGCTATGCTGATACTTGCATTGATGGCTCCTGTGGCTGTCATGTCTCAATCGTCACCGGCAACTGTCAACTTAGGCACAGCCGGAAATTTCGTGATTCTTGCGCAAACTGGAATCTCAACAACCGGAACCACCGGTATTACCGGGGATATCGGAATTAGTCCGGCTGCCGCGAGTTTTATAACCGGATTCGGGTTAATAGCGGATGCGACGAATGCGTTCTCTACGTCATCTTTAATTACAGGAAAAGCATATGCAGCTAATTACGCTGTTCCAACCCCGACAAACATGACCACTGCTGTGGGCGACATGCAAACCGCCTATACTAATGCCGCAGGGAGAACTTCACCCGATTTTTCTGAATTACATACAGGTGATCTTACAGGAAAAACTCTCGGCCGTGGACTTTATAAATGGAGTACAGGTGTAAGTGTCGGATCAGGCGGTGTCACGATCTCGGGTTCAGCAACTGATATCTGGATATTTCAGGTAGCAGGGAATCTAAACTTATTGAGCGGTGCCGCAGTAACTTTAAGCGGAGGCGCACAGGCTGCAAACATTTTCTGGCAGGTTGCGGGTCAGGTTACGCTTGGAACAACCGCTGCCATGAAAGGAATTATACTTTGCCAAACAGCTATAGCAATGAATACCGGCGCAACACTAAACGGTAGGGCTTTGGCGCAGACTGCGGTAACATTAGATGCCAATGCTGTTACCAGTCCTGCAACAGTGACCGGAGTCGAGAATGATTTCATACCTGATCAATTCACGCTTTCCCAGAACTATCCAAATCCATTCAATCCCTCTACGAGAATTCAATACAGTCTTCAGAAAGCTGTTCAGGTTTCCCTTAAAATCTACAATGTGATTGGCGAGGAAGTTGCAACATTAGTAAACGGACATCAGGAGCCGGGAAACTACTCCGTACTTCTCAGCAGTAACAATGAGGCGCTTGCTCTCTCGAGTGGCGTCTATTTCTACCGCCTCGAAGCCGGGTCATTCGTTTCCACCAGGAAGTTAATGCTTTTGAAGTAATTCTTATTGGGAAAGAATGTAATAGTCTGCTTAATCGACTCGGTTAACGCTGACCAGCATTCTTTCTCATATAAATAAAATATATGCTAATGAATAAATTGACGAATGCTCGTATCTAAAATGATTTCAAAAAATTTTAACTGGAGAATGAATGAATAAAAAATTTATCGGTATCATCAGCATAGCAGTATTTCTTGTCGTCAACGGCTGTTCAAATAACACAGATCCCGAATTCCGTATTGTGAACGAACAATCGAGCAAAGTCAATTTAAAAATACAGACATCCGGAATCAGCAAATCCAATATAATCGAAATCGGGGCGGGACAAACAACGGCTTATCAAACAACTTCTGCGGGGAATATTACAGTCACTGATATTACCCATAATGAATCTGTATCATTTCTTTCTGCGAAGAGTACCCGGTATACAATTTTAATCAATACTAATAAGCCACTATCGGTCAATCCGGATAAGTAATTGTTTAATTGATAAAGCGACATGCACGCATTCGATTCATACCTGAATTCAGTTTTTTCACTTCAGGAATATAAAAGAAACGTATTAAAATCTATTTCGGCATTATAATGCTGGAATTTAGTAATAATTCAATAATTGTTTACTCCGAAAGGTGTAGTTCCTTTTTCATCCCTTTGCTCGATTACAACATTGTTTATATCTGCTTACGTTATCAGATTAAAAATAAAACATAATTACCGAGGAGGTAAATTATAATGAACAAAATAAAAAAATATTCAAAGCTATTGTTGATACCACTGTTATTCGTGATAATTATCAACGGTTGTGAGGACAGGCTTGGAATTACTAATCCCCCTGTCATAACAATACCAACAGTGAGTTCAACAAGTCCCGCTAATGCCGCAACAGCGGTGGCTGTAGGCAGTAAAATAACCGCAACTTTCAGCGAACCGATGAACTCTTCAACAATTACCACCGCAACATTTACTCTGATGCAGGGTACATCGTTCGTGTCCGGCACTGTATCTTATACAGGCACAACGGCAACTTTTACACCATCAAGTAATCTTGCGTCAAACACTACCTATACGGCCACAATTACAACAGGTGCACACGATTCACAAGGCAGTGCAGTGGCAACCAACTATGTCTGGAACTTTACAACGGCCGCTGCTGTGGTTATTCTGCCTACTGTAAGTACAACAGACCCGGTTAATACTGCAACAGGTGTTGCTCTTAACAAACAAATTTCAGCAACATTTAGCGTGGCTATGGATGCTACAACAATTCAAAATTCGACATTCAGTTTGATGCAAGGTACAACTACAATTACAGGTTTTGTGTCCTACTCCATTAGAACTGCGACTTTTACAGCCGCTAGCAACCTTGCGCCCAATACCTTATATACTGCCACCATAACAACCGGAGCTAAGGATCTTTCAGGGAATGCTCTTGCGAACAACTATGTATGGAGCTTTACAACCGGCGCATCAGCAGTAATTACTCCGCCTACAGTAATATCCACAGACCCGGTTAATCTGGCAACAGGTGTGGCTTTGAATAAACAGATTATTGCATCATTTAGCAAGATAATGGATGCTTCAACCATTACTACAGCAACATTTACTTTGATACAAGGTACAACGTTTGTGGCTGGTACTGTATCCTATGCAGGAATCACAGCGACATTCGCACCTTCAAGCAATCTTATTCCAAACACATTATACACTGCTACTATTACAACAGGAGCTAAAGATCTTGCGGGTAATACACTGGCAAGTAACTTTGTCTGGAGCTTTACAACAGCGGCAACACCGTATACGGTTACATTATCTTCCATTCCAGCTTTGGGCGGAACGGCAACCGGAGGCGGAACATTTAATTCCGGTTCTTCTGTAACCGTAACTGCAGCACCAAATGCCGGATATACATTTACTAACTGGACAGAAAACGGCATTGCGGTATCTGCAACTGCTAATTATCAATTTACTATTAGTGGAAACAGAACATTGGTCGCCAACTTCAGTGCTGTCGTTGTACAATACACGGTAACACTTTCATCGAATCCATTGTTGGGCGGAATAGTAACTCAGTCCGGATCAGGACCGTACAACTCAGGCAGCAGTGTAACTGTAACGGCAACACCAAATGCCGGATATACATTTACTAACTGGAAAGAAAATGGAATTGCTGTACCTGCGGCAAATGCAAGTTATACATTTACTATAAGCGGAAACAGAGTGTTAGAAGCGAACTTTACTGCCGTGGCTCCAACGCAGTATACAGTAACGTTAACATCAAATCCATTATTAGGCGGAACAGCTACTCAGTCCGGAAATGGTACATACAACTCAGGCAGCAGTGTAACCGTAACGGCAACACCAAATGCCGGATATACATTTACTAACTGGACAGAGAACGGAATTGCAGTCTCGACAAATTCTAATTATCAGTTTAACATAATTCAAAACAGAAGCTTAGTAGCCAACTTCTCAACTTCTGTATCCCAGTACACTGTGTCGCTTTCATCTAATCCATTAATTGGAGGAACAACGAGCGGAGGCGGATCATTTAATTCGGGCGCTCTGGTAACAGTAACCGCAACACCAAATTCCGGATATACATTTACAAGCTGGACTGAAGGAGTAACTATTGCATCATCGAATGCAAATTATACATTCACTATAACCAGCAACAAAATATTAGTAGCTAACTTCACAGCTAGCGGCCCATCGGGTCCTGCCGGTGTAAACCTTGGATCTGCTGGTAACTTTGCTGTTCTTGCCGGTTCCGGTGTTTCCAACACAGGAGTAACTACTCATATTTATGGTGATGTCGGATCGTTTCCAACAGCCACAATCAATGGGCTTCTTGCCGGGAATGTGACCGGAATACTTTATACGACAGCTGATCCTATAGTCGGTGCTGCAAAAAACGATTTGACCACTGCTTATAACGATGCTCAGGGAAGGTCATTAAATGCAATCTCATTGCCGGGACAATTGGGCGGATTAACCCTTGCACCTGGACTTTATGTAAACTCGTCATCGACAGGTATATCAGGAACAGGATCTAACGCAATTTTAACACTTGATGCAGGAGGAAACGCTAATGCGGTCTGGATATTCAAGACGGGATCAACACTTGTCACGGATGCCGGAACCAGTATTGTCCTCGCCGGTGGCGCTCAATGGTCAAATATATATTGGTCGGTCGGCACTTCAGCTACACTTGGAACTAATTCTACATTCTATGGAAATATCCTTGCTGATCAGGCAATTACATTAACTACCGGTGCTAAATTGTACGGCAGAGCATTGACAAGAATTGCTGCTGTTACCTTGGACAGCGGTATTATTGATAAGAGATAACATAAATAATTATTAAAAATAGGGCGGGGAGAATAAAACTCCCTGCTCAATTTTTTCACGGACACGTAAAAAAATAAGAAAAGAATCAAAAAAATATCTGAAGTATGCAGTTAAGAACATTTTATTAATTATGGAGAACACGAAAATGAAAAAAATCTATTCGATAATTTTACTGCTGCTGATTGTTGGTGTTGGTGCAACACAAGCTCAATTAGCGACAGACAGCTGGGCGTTAGGTTTTGGCGGAACGTATCCAAGATATGTTAGCGTAAACATTCAACCACATAACACAAACTATGGTGGATTTCTCTCATTGCAAAGAAATTTTTCTGAACATATTGGATTAAGGTTGAAAGCCGGATATTCTCATATTGAGGGTCAATGGAATAATAATTCACCTGTTGTAATCACTCAAACAACAGATCTTATAACCGGAGATCTTGATGTACTATTCTATCCTATTCCATGCGAAGCGATTTCTCCCTATTTATTTGCGGGTGTCGGCGGTAGTATAAGAATGTTAAATAATTACCAAACAACAACTATTGATAAAAACCATACGGCACTTGCGTTTAACGTGGGTGGCGGAGTAGAATGGTCTATTGCTTCAAACTGGAAGTTATTGACGGGATATGGCTATCACTCAACGTTCAACTCGGAACTTGATGGTGCAGTTGTTCCAGGTCCGGAAGAAATTAATGGAAGAGATTCTTACATGACTCTTAATCTTGGTCTTCTCTATTATTTTGGCAAAGGAGCACCGTCAAAGAAGTGCGAACCATGTCCGCAAGGAATTACTATGGAAGCTAAAGATGTTGACTATAACAAAATTGAAGATATGATTAAAAAACATATACCGAAAGAAGTTGTCAAAGAAGTAGTTGTTGAAAAGTATATAAAGGCAATATCAGAGGATAGATTAGTTCTTGTAGGTGTAAATTTTGCATTTGACAAGTCGGAGCTTTTGCCGGAGTCATACCCCGTGCTTAATGATGCGGTGAAGTTATTAAATAATAAACCAAATGTGAATGTTGAGATTGAAGGATATTGCGATTATATCGGAACGGAAGAATACAATCAAAAACTTTCGCAGGAGAGAGCGCAGACAGTGAAGGTTTATCTTGTCTCAAAAGGTATCTCTGAAGGTAGACTTTCAACTATAGGTTATGGTAAAGGAAGTCCGATTGCAGACAATGAATCTGAAGAAGGCCGAGCGCTAAACAGAAGAATTGTGTTTAGAATTGTCAAGTAACAAATTCCTTACAGTTTTAGAGTATCTCTGTAACAGCTGTTACAGAGATACTTGTTCGAATCTATATCTAACAAAGTTGATTTTTAAAATTATTGAATACAACAGGACTTCATAATGAACATGCGAAAATGCATAAATCTTACTTTTTTATTTGTTTCTTTAACATTACTTACAAACTGTCAGGATAGCGCGAACAATCCTCAGTCCGGAGACAATGTAACAGTATCGCTAGCCGTTGATAAGGGATTGAATAAAATCACAGCAGATGTCATAGTACTGGATACAGTTAAAATATTGCTCAAAGACATTAAATTCCGTCAGGCTGTCGGAGATTCATCGAATGTGAAGGTGGGACCAATGGTTGTGCGGCTGAATTTGGATGGAACCCCTACAGAATTTGCCGCAGGTAATGTAATCGCCGGCAACTACTCCAAAATAAAATTCAGGTTACATAAACCGGAAGATGCGGAAATAATTTCTGATTCTGAATTTAAGTCCGGATCAAGCGGAGATTTAAGATATTCCGTTATAGTTAAGGGGAAATTCAACGGTATTGGCTTCATTTATAAATCAACAAAGACAGCTACTCAAGAAGTGAACTTGAAAAACTCTATTAATCTAACAAGCGACGTTAAAACCAATGTCACTTTATCGGTAGATGTGAATTCCTGGTTTATAAAAGGTACTATAATCCTGGATCCGAATAATATTGCCAACAAAAACGATATAGATAACAACATTAAAGATTCATTTAAAAAAGCTTTTCGCGATAGCAATAAAGACAATGTTTCTGACTAATTAATTTCTGTCTAGTACAAATATCTAAAAAACAAAGGAAGTAATAATTATGAAAAAGATTTTTTTATTGATTTTTATTTTGGGTGCTGTGATGATTTTTACAAAACAATCCTCTGCTCAAGATCACGGATTTGGGATGGGATTGATTTTGGGAGAGCCTACCGGTTTGAGCGCAAAACTCTGGACATCAAAAATTAACGCTTTTGATTTCGGCCTTGGTGTCTCTGTGGGAGGCGACCGGATTTCTTATAGCGGTAATTATAATAATGGAAGCCGTGTTCATTTTCATATGGATTATTTGTGGCATTCTTTCTCTGCTATAAGTTCATCTGAAAGATTCCCTCTATATTACGGCATCGGAGGCAGATTCAACAGCGGGGGTGGTTATGATGGTTCAATAGGTGTTAGAGGAGTGTTTGGCATAGCGTGGTTGCCTCATGGAACGCCAATTGATGTATTCTTAGAAGTAGTGCCGGTGTTACAATTAACAAATACAACCGGATTTGGAATTGACGCAGGATTAGGAATAAGATATTTCTTTCAATAATAAGAAAATAAATTTTGGAGCAACAGAATGAAAAAAATTAGAGGGATAATTATAATATCAGCATTAGCCTTGTCGGTTTTTGTTTACGGCTGCAATGCCAGTAACGCCGTTAAGGGAGGAGCTATAGGAGGTGTTGGCGGAGGTTTGGTCGGCGGAGTTATCGGGCATTATACCGGTAGTACAGCATTGGGTGCAATTATAGGTGCTGCTGTTGGTGGTACCGCTGGAGCTTTGATTGGAAACTATATGGATAAGCAGGCCGATGAAATGCAGAATGATATTGCCGGTGCTAAAATTGAAAGAGTCGGCGAAGGCATAAAAATAACATTCGATTCGGGAATACTATTTGCCACCAATTCCTCAACACTTGAATCTCAGGCTAAAACAAATATTAATAAACTTGCAGCCATTCTGAACAAATATGCTGACACAAATATTCTGGTAACAGGGCATACTGATTCAGACGGTACAGAACCATACAATAAATCATTATCCGAAAGAAGGGCCAAGTCCGTATCGGATTATACCACGATGCAGGGAGTTTCGTCATCACGTTTTTCAGTTGTTGGACTGGGCGAAGTTGAACCTGTTGCTTCAAATGATACGCCGGATGGGAAACGTATGAATAGGAGAGTTGAGATTGCTGTCTTTGCAAATGAAAAACTTAAAAATGCCGCTGAAAAAGGTCAGCTTAAATAAATTTGAAAATGTGAACTAATAATTATCTAATAGAATTGGTTCATTATGACTTTCATTATAGATAAGATTTAAACTGGTAGTCAACAAATGAACCTAATTAAATGATTACTACGCGGAAATAAAGTTCTTTTTGAAGGAACAGTTATTGGTTTTGCGATGAATGTAGACAGACTTTATAGTTTTATAGAAAATGTTTCTATACAAATAATCAAAGAGAAAAATCAATGAAAACTGTATTAGTAATATTTGCATTGGTATTTGCCGGCATGGCCTATTATTTCTATGATGCCAACATAAATACGAAAAGAGAACTTGAATCAAAAATCGCAACTGTATCCAACGAAAAGGAAAATGAAATCTTGATGATGAAACACACGTATGATCAGTTCGTGGCAAATATGGAAAAGGAAATTGAACAAGGAGAAATTAAAATAATCCAGTTATCTGATCGACTGTCAGTTGTAATGGCAGAGAAAATTTTATTCCCATCGGGAGAATCAGCAATAACTTCCGAGGGTTTGAATGTTCTGGAACGGGTCGGCATCGTCTTGAAAAATACTCAGCACAAAATTATTCGAGTTGAGGGACATACCGACAATGAACAAATAAATAAGTCACTGCAAAAAAAGTATCCAACCAATTGGGAACTTTCGACGGCACGGGCAATAAATGTTGTCCGTTTTTTGCAGGAGAAGGTTGGACTTGAAGCTGAGTTTTTGCAGCCTATTGGCATGTCGGAATATCATCCGGTCGCAAGCAATGAAACAAAAGAAGGACGTAGTCAAAATCGGAGAATTGAGATTACTCTGTTACCTTAAATTTCTGACCAACGATTGTAAATCAGAACGGTTTTCGACGCTTGCATGGGTTTTCAGAGCGAAATGCAAAAGTTAGAGTATTAAACAAGTAGACTTTTTAAGTAATTGTCAAACTCATTGCGATTGTAAAAATATTTTCCTCATTTACACACATTAAACGGATATATTTTGTACCCCAAAAGAAGTAGTCCATTTATCATCCTTTCGCCCGATTGAATATACAACCCATCTAATTGCATCTTATACATGGTAGTAAGGGAACAAATCCTCACATAAAATAAGGAGCACCTGCATGATGAATTTCAATTTTACGTTTAGCGGGAGTATTAAAAAAATAATCTGCCGATCGTTTCAATTATCAGTTGTAATAATTTCATTAACATCATTGACCCTTACAGAATCAATAGCACAGACGAACATTAAACTTGGCGGAGGTGCCGGTATAATGTTTCCGGTTTCAGACTTCAGCGGCTCAACTTTGGATTACTATAACGGATCAAGTTATGGGCTAAGCAGCGGTTTTAACATTAATGGAAAGGCAAAGATCATATTGCCAGGTTTTAATCTGGCTGCGGAAATTGATTATTCTTCGTTGAGTAACACTGGAAATTCCGAACCGGGGCAGGGAAAAGTAGATATATCGCAAAAGATACTTTCGCTGAAAGTTGGACCTGAATTACGTATAAACTTGCCGGAGTTTCCGGTTACTCCTTACATCGGCATAAATCTCGCATTGAATTCCTTCAGCGGTGAAACTACCTTTCAAGGGGTTTCCAAAGTCTCGAGTGCAAGTTACAGTGTAAACGGTGAAACAAGATTTGGAGGAGGATTCACGCTTGGAACTGAAGTGAGTATTAGTTCTTCCCTTTCGCTCGATTTTAATATCTCGTACAATTTAATGAATGTCTCCGGTAAAAATTGGACGGATGTCAATCCGGGAATTAATCAGCGTATTGATTCCTATCTTTCCTTGAATGATGAACGCGATCCTTTGTACACCTCTTCAGATGATAAACATTTCGTATCGAACGCGCGGAATATTCAATCCGTTTTGTTCACAGTCACTCTCTTGTTCAGTTTGTAGTTCAACGAGGTTAAAGTATATGCGAATAATTAATCGTATACGAATGAAATATTTTAATCTTGCAGTTCCTGCTGTTTATCTTTTTGCATCAATTCCGGCTTCCCATGCACAGCAGCGTCCGTTTGGTCTTGGCCTGATGATAGGTGAACCGGCAGGTATCAGCGCGAAAATGTGGACATCGGATACGAATGCTTTCGATTTCGGTCTCGGATGGTCCATATTAAATTACAGAGACGGATCGAAAAATGGTTTCCATTTTCATGCCGATTATATCATTCATTCATTTAAGACTATCGGATCGACCGGACAATTCCCTTTGTACTATGGAATCGGCGGACGTTTTAATTCAAGCGTCGGTAGGGTAAGTTCATTTGCCGTGCGCGGTGTAATTGGGATTGCATGGATACCGGCTAAACCGCCTATTGATATATTTCTGGAAGCGGCGCCCTCGCTTGAACTTACCCCTGCACCGGGCTTTGTCCTCGAAGCGGCTGTCGGTTTAAGATATTTCTTCTGATGATTATAAAATTGTTTATCAGCGTTTTCTATAAAACTGTTGAGAAGGATTTTAATGCGAAATTTTTAAAAAATCATTAATTCATTTCACTCATTGGAGGATTTTAAATGAATAAAGAGGATATACAGGGAAACTGGAATGAGCTTAAAGGGAAACTGAAACAAACATATGAAGATTTAACAGATGATGATCTGCTTCTCATTGAAGGTAAAGAGGAGGACTTATTGGGAAAGTTGCAGCAAAAGCTCGGGAAAACCAAGGGAGAAGTACGAGATGTTATCGAAAAATTGGCAAGCAGAGTTGTCCTAAGTAAAAAACATAATATTTAATGAAATATTTTTCATATAGCTCAATTTTTACAGGCATGATATAAAAAATTCTGACCCCGCTCAATTTCATTTCTCATTCTTCTTTTTTGCTTAAATGGATTAGCATTTAAAATCACTACGGAAATTTCACGGATGATAGCTGAGAAAATGATGCACGATTAAAATATCTCCCGATGGTATTGCTCGTTTGTTCAAATGATTTGTCACGGCAAAATTTCACAGGTAATAAAAAGTATCGAAAGGAAAACTAAAATGAAAAAGCTAATGACATTAATAACGGTATTTACTCTTCTTCTTATTCTAAATACCGGATGCGGAACGATGATGTATACTACTTCCACTTCGAATTATGATGAGCCGAGAAATTCATTTTCGGACTTGGATTATTACGGGCAATGGATAAATGTGCCCCGACTGGGAAATGTCTGGAGACCAAATTCGGGATATGACTGGAGCCCGTATAATACAGGTCAGTGGGAACTTACCGACAGAGGTTGGATGTGGTTCTCGGATGAACCTTACGGCTGGATCGTTTATCATTACGGAAACTGGGCTTTCACAGATTCAGATGGCTGGGTCTGGTCTCCCGGCTACGAGTGGTCTCCTGCGCGTGTAAGCTGGATAAGTCAGGACGATTATATAGGTTGGGCGCCTCTTCCTCCGCAAGGATGGAACCTTCCGTCGGCTTATGATAGAAATGGGAGCAGGGTATGGAGGATTGTACACCAACGGGATTTTGACAATCGTGAGGTTAACAAATACCGCATTTCAAACAATACATTTAATGACAGACGGAATTGGAGAATGAACAACGTTCCCGATCCGGAGAGAATCAGACATGCGACAGGAAGAAATATAGAACCCGTAAATACTCAATCGGATAATGTTAGAGGAGGCAAACGGGATTTAACAAGAGTGAGAGTTATCAAACCTAATCGTCAGGAAGACAATCCTTCTCAGGAAAGGAATAACCAGATTAATATTCCCCGCCAGCCAACACCGCCCGGCAGATCAGACAACGGTGAAAGAAAAATAAATTATCCGCCGCAAAATATTCCTCCTCAAAAACCGAAAGACGAAAAAATTGAGCGGAAGCTTCCTGATGAAATACCGGTGGTAAGACCAACTGAAATGGAACGGCAACCAATTGAACAGGTAATAGAAAAAAAACGTGAATCGCAACCTCCGGTAATTAAAAATGAGAATGCCGCAAGATCCAAAACACGTGTTATTCTAAAAGAAGATAGTGTCAGGACCAAATTGCCTTCAATCATTAAACATGATGCTATAAAAGAAAATTTACCCGTTCAGGATAACCGTCAGAAAGGAAATAAAGAGAATGACCTGAAAAAGCAAAAACTTGAAGAACAAAAAATTAAGCGTAAAGATGCTAAAAAGGTGATTAAGGATGATAAAGAAAAAGGCGCTGATGAGATTGATAAAAGAAAATAATGCGATAAAGATTAATTTAATCCGGAACCAGCATTTAAAACAGAACTATTGAATTGGAAATTAAATTTGTAAATAAAATATCCCTCGCAGTAATTGGACTGACTGGGGCATGCATACTCATACTCCTCATACATCAGTGGGATAGGAATAACTCCAGATTCTGTGTTCTATATTTCTGTTGCGAGACATATATCCGACGGAGCGGGATTTGTTGGTTATGACGGCGACTTCTTTGTACTTGAACCGCCGTTATATCCTGTCATTCTGGCAGGAATAAAAAAAATGCTTTTTATTGATCCTTTGTTATCCGCTGGTTATCTGAATGCAATTCTTTCGGGCCTGGTCATCTATTTCTCAGGTTTATTATTATCGATGAATCTGAAATCTTTTCAATTAATAATACTCGGGACCATTTCTGTTTTGGCCTCTTTTGTGTTTATCCAGATTTTCCTTAATGCATTATCGGAACCTCTTTTTATATTTTTTGTTCTTTTATATCTCTATTACTTTAATATTTACAGAGTCAGAGGAGCTGTTTCTTCGCTTCTTCTCTTTTCAACGGCGACAGCCTTAGCCTGCCTTACCCGCTATGTCGGGGTTATACTTATTTTAACCGGCTCAATTAGCATTTTAGTATGGGGAACGAATACCCTGAAATCGAAGTTCAGTCATATACTGATTTTTATGATAATGGCGATCCTGCCAACCGGTTTATGGATTTTTCGAAACTATTTTCTAACAGGCACGCTGGTTGGTCAGCGTGCCGGCTCGTCGTACACTCTGTTCGAGAATATAATATTCTTATTCGACACGGTCCTGCGCTGGTATTTACCGGTGCAATTAAATGGAACGCAGCTGTTTTTTATCATAATTATATCTGCAGTAATTTTTACAGGAATAGTTTTTGTGAACTCATGGAAGAAAGGCGATAGGAAATTAAATCAAATAGCCCCTGTAATAATCTTTGTGTTGTTTTACTCTGGAATTATAGTTGTGTCTTCTACAACTACCGCATATGATAGAATTGGCGATAGATTAATGTCACCGGTTTTTGTTCCTCTCCTGATAATTGTATTCTTATTTTTGGATATCATTTTAAACAAGTTATCAAAGTATTTCCATCACTGGCCGGTATCTGACTTATTTATTATTGGAATAATTTTGTGGCTGGAATACCCTGTCTTGGAAACAATCCGAGAAGGCAATGATTATGTTCAAAAATCCGGCTGGGGTTACGGCGGTAAAGCCTGGAAAGATAACTCCGTAATTAATTATCTTATTAAACATAAAAATCTTAAGACAGGGAATTCATTTTACAGCAATGCCCCTGAAGCCGTTTATATTTTAGCCAATAAAGGAACAAATTGGAGTCCTTTTAAAACATTTTATAATTCTCCTCAGCCTGTTAATTTAGAACTGAGTCTTAACTCAATCTCGAAACTGGAAAATAAAGATTACCTTATTTGGTTTAATAATATTGACCGAAATTGTCTGTATACTATCGAAGAACTGCGGAAACGCACCAATATGTCAAAGGTTGTTCAACTGAAGGATGGTGAGATTTACACTATTGCCGGGAAGTGATCCATCATGAAAATACAGTAACTGATACGCAGTGAATTAAAAAGAAAAGCCTTAAAGCATTTAGTAAAAAATGTGCTCAGGCTCGCTTCTAAAGAGACAGTTTTGGAGGTCTAAGTTTTATAAAGTTCCTATTTTTTAATCAGCGTTAAAATTTTACAGCGGTTCGCAAACCTAAATAGAAGTAATCGATAGAGTACGACGAAAAATTCGAGAACTGATATCCTGCCGTCACTTTCAGATTCTTCTCGGCGATGTAATCTAACTGAAAAGTATAAAGTTTAGTTTGAGTTTCATTCTGATTGTAAATAGTGAGCAAGTCGGTGTCAAAATAAAGCGCGCGCCTGCCGATAAATCCGCCTAACTTTAGATAAAGATTTTCGATTGCCTGCCATGAGATATATCCTGAAACAGAGAATAAGTTTCGCTTGTCATTTACATACGTATAGTTTGGCTTAAGACTTAGATATAACAGGGGTGAAACTACCCATTCAATTCTTGGTGTTATCTGCAAATCGCTTAAATCCTTGCTGCCGCTTTGCTTCAAATATGTTCCTGCTATTCCGTAGTAGAACATATTACTGAAGAAATAGTATTCAAGGCTCACTAAATGAGTATTATCAGTTGAAGCAGCCGATCCTTTCGGACTGTTTTCTCCGTCTATGAAGCTATAGCTTACTTTAAAGTAAGAGGGAAATAAATTTTGCAGAAAGCTAACTGTGTAATTACGCTGCTTATAATTTCCGGAATTGTAATCAATGGTCAGGTTGTCATATCCAAAAGTGAAGAAAGTTTTGTGATTAAATGCGAAGGTTGAATATCCTGCTAATGAAGTTGAATTTTCACCTGAAGAGTATTTACCCAGTGTATAAAATCCCGATGGATAGACATTCAATGAATCAGCTCTTGAAGCATTACCGACAAACATCGACAATATCAAAAAAAGTAAAAATGGGAGTTTATTCATTTTGTCAGTTCATATCCTTTCATGCCAAGAGTATCGTTAGGACTTAACATAAGGACGTTCGTGAACAATTCTCTGGCACCGGAGATATTACCAAGATAATAGTATGCCCAGCCCAAATTCATATTCGCGTCATAGGAGCCCGGATTCAGCTCATATATTTTTTCAAAATGATCTTTTGCTTTTCCGTACTCTGTTTTGTTCAAATAGATTTGTCCCAGGTATAGATTAGCATAAAAATTATTAGGATCAATTTTTAGAATTTTCTGATAAGTGCTTTGTACTAAATCCCAATCTTCGAGTTTTGAGACCGGAAGTGTTAATCCCAGCATTGCCTCGGTGCTGTTTCTTTTGATTTCACCGGCGCGTTGATAATAAGTTTTGGATTTAGCGTTTTCGCCTTTTGAATAGTAAAGCCATCCTAACCGCAAATTATACAGATAGCTGCTCTTATTTTCCTCATAATTCTGAAGGATCGCCTGAATAGCCTTATCATAATCTTTCTTCTCTTCAAATTTAAGAGAAGAATTAAAAGAGCTTATCTTTTTATTGGTGTCCTGAAAGATTATTTTGGCTCCCAATGCCGCGACAATTATAAAGAATACGGATATACTAAGAATTATAAATTTCCTCACAACTCACCTCGCTATTTGATAAGTATTTCTGCTTCAAAAATTATAGTACCTTTTTCAGAGAATTCTATTTTATGAATATCCCCATCAATTCCAATATCAATACATGTATCAAAAGATTTACTGAACAATTTAAATAAACCAAGTCCCTTGAATATTATTTTATTTCTAATTTGAAATAAATCCTGATCCTCAAATCTTTCCCCAAAACTGAAATTCCCTTCGGCGGTTAAGAAATTCTTGTAAAGAAGGAATAGTTCTGTAATGAAGCGGATATTTGTACCCGGCAGATCAACAATAGAGTACCGGTCCGACCAGTAAATATTCTTGTGGTAGCAGTAGGGAACCTGATGTGCGGCCAAGTAGAAATAATAAAGCGCACAGTTTCGCTTCCCGGTGTAGGATGTAAAATAAAATAGTTTATCAGTCTGATAGAAAAAAGCAATACCGCCGGAGTCTGATTCGAGGTACATTGAATTGAACAGATCAACTTTAACTTCCCATCCTTCAATGAATGTTTTAGCATTGAGGCGGCATTCGAATTTTAGTTTTTCGCCGAGACTGAAATTAAAAGCGTTTTTTATTGATTTATGAGTCTCAATGTTTCTGACAGACTTTCCCTCTTTGGGGACGTCGAAAATTTTCAATTCTAAACCATGCTCAGTTTTTTGGAGAAAGTAGGCGAACGGATACTGCAACGTTATATCTCCAAGTTTGTCCGATGCCTGAAACTGGAAATGAATATGAGGATAGGGGGATCTCCCGCTGTTTCCGCATTGACCAAGAATGGTTCCTTTCTTTACAAAGTCACCGACTTTTATTTTTACTCCGCTTTCCATAAGGTGGGATATTGAGGAATAAAATGCATCCCCGTGTTTAAGAATAATTGTATTTCCCCAATTTTTTTCAAGATTCACTTCGCCGATTTTGTTGTCTACTATCCCTTCAGTAGTTTTGACCACTTCTCCATCAAGCGGGGCAGAAACCGGCAGTGAATAACAATAGTAATCAGTGGGTTCATTTCCTTTCTCTTTGAATTCTTTACCATCTTCATCGGCAATCACAAAATCCAGTGCGTATTTCCAACCGTCTTTATGAGTATGCTCTCCTTCATATCCCTGAGAAACTGACCACTCGCCGAAAAACGGCAGCTCAGGAGAGAAGATTTTGAACCGCTCAAACCGTGATTGTCTGTTATGGTGATAATAATAATTTTCTTCCGGAGTCCCCGGGGTGAAATACAACGCAACCAGATTAGATTGTTCCTGACGGAACCTCAGACTATACAAAGTGAACAGAACAATAAAATTAAACGGTAACACTAATACAGGCAGATTTCCAGGAAGAACTTTATAGAAAAATCCGGTGAAGACAATTACAAGTACAATTGAAAAGATCGCGAGTAAAAAACTTTTTCTTGACGGAATGATCAAACTCCCCCCCAATGCAAAGGAAGTTAGTATAGAATTAAAACCGGTGATTATAATTAATGAATCAGAGTGCTGGGGTAAAATGAAGTTTAAAAAAAGCGAATTGCATGCAAAAGCAGCAATACTCAATAAAAACAGGGTTCTGGAAAAGAACAATAACCCGGCAGAAATAAGAATTCCGGTTAAAAAAGATGGCTGAAATAATATGAGGGCTAAAGATTTAAAATAATTTTGCAGCCATAAGGGCACGAAAGAAAAATAATTATCATATGATTTGATGGAGCTTGCCGTAATAAAATCATAATTGGTCAGAAAAATCATGAACACATAAAGACCTAATACGAACGGAATTGACAAACCCGGAAGATTAAATGCCGTAGCAAAATAATTTTCCAAAACCGAAGCAAGCAAAAAAACAATTACAACAAAAAGGAGAACCAGAAGCAGTAATGGAAAACTGAGTTTATAAAAGTACAAAACCGCCGCACCGAACAGTATTCCGTTAAACCCATAAAAGCCGGAACGGATTTTTGCTTTGTCATATTTCAAAACCAGAGCTGTAAAATTTGATATTACGGCACCCAGAAGCGACATTAATCCGATTTCGGGAGTTACAAATGTTGCAATTAAAATAAGCGCACCAAACCAGCGACGGTTAGAAAAAAATATTTGTCCATAACTGAACAATAAAGAATCAAGAAAAAAAATCATCAGAATTTATAGCCTATTTTTTCTTCAATAATAATTTTTTTGGCATTCTTTCTCTTTCCATCAGATAGTCGATGTTCTCGGCCTCGCGGATCAGTTCCACGGACCCGTCTTCCATAACCATCACTACGTTAGGACGCATTGCGATGAATTGCATCCACTGGGTTAAATCATACGCGCCAACATAATGAATAATAATTTTTTCGCCGACTTTCAAAGAAGGCAGGGTGATGGAGTCCTGTATGCAATCGATATTCATGCACAAGGGACCGTAGATAGTTGTTATTTCTGAATAAGTCCCTATCGGTTGTGCGGGTGATATTTTGTGTTTATACCAGAAGCTTGTAAAAAGCAGGTTTACACCTGCATCAATAATTACCGCCCTTTTCCCGTCCGATAACCGCTTGTTTGCAATTACGGTTGAAATTAAGAATCCTGCATCGTCGGCGAGTACCCTTCCGGATTCCAGAATTAATGTGGGAAGTTCTTCATTTGTAAATGAAAGTTCGAATAATCCTGAGGAGATTGCGTCTGCATATTGTTCCAGAGAAGGGACCACTTGTTCTGCGGGTAAATATTGTCCAATCAAAGTATTGTGTGACGCGAAGCCCCCGCCAAGATCTATGTACTCAAGTACAATATCAAAATCGTTTTT
>PGYS01000161.1 GCA_002839795.1 Ignavibacteriae bacterium HGW-Ignavibacteriae-3
CACGGCACCAAGGGAACTGTTCTTGTCGATCGAGGCGGTTATCAGGTTTTTTCTCTGGATGATAAAAAAACTGAAGAATTCGACACTTCAAAAAAAACAACTACTCAGGATCTGATCGGAATGGATTCGATGACTATTCTCCATTTTCAGAATTTTATTAATGGAATAAGAAAGAATGAAAAACTTCATTCGCCGATTAATGAAGGAAATATCAGCGTTACAATTCTTCAGCTATCTAATATTGCGTGGAAATTCGACCGGGTTCTAAATTTAGATAATAAAACCGGTCACATTTTGAATGACAATGAAGCGGCAAAATACTGGAGACGTGAATATGAAAAAGGATGGGAACCGAAAATTTAGCTAATAATAAAGTTGGAGATTGAAATGAAAAATAATATTAAGAGAAGAGATTTTATAAAAAGAAGCGCGATGGCCGGAGTTGGAATCGCCGTGGGAAGTGTTGCGCTTGCCGAGGAAGTTAAACAAAAATTGAGAACTCCCGCCAAACCGGTCCCTGCAGTCAAGCCCATGGAAAAAGTTCGTATCGGGTACGTCGGTGTCGGAGGAATGGGAACCGCTCATGTCGCAAATATTCTTAAAATTAAGGGGGCGGAATTAGTGGCAGTATGCGATATAATTGAAGATAGGGTAAAACGCGCGCAAGATATGGCCATGAAAGCCGGACAGCCGAAACCGGAAGGATATTTTAAAAACGAACATGATTTTAAACGTTTGTGCCAGAGGGAGGATATTGATTTAGTCTATAACGCAACTCCTTGGGAATGGCACGTCCCGATTTGTCTGGAAGCAATGAATAATGGAAAACACACCGCAACAGAAGTACCCGCCGCCTACACAATAGATGACTGCTGGAAATTAGTTGAAACATCGGAGAACACAGGAAAACACTGCATCATGATGGAGAATTGTAATTACGATAAAGTTGAAATGATGATCCTGAATATGGTTAAGAAGGGATTGTTCGGCGAACTTCTTCATGCGCAGTGCGGATATCTTCATGATTTACGCGCCGTAAAGCACGATATGAATGGAGAGGGCGTTTGGCGAAGAGCCCATTCAATGCAACGCAATGGCGATCTTTATCCCACACACGGACTCGGACCAATTATGCAATGCATGGATATCAACCGGGGAAATTATTTTGATTATCTCGTTTCATTCGGTTCGAAAACAAGAGGACTTCATCTCTACGCTGAAAATAAATTCGGCATTGATAGTCCCCAGGCAAAGGAAAAATTCGTTCTCAGCGATATTGTAACAACCTTACTCAAAACTATGACGGGTGAAACTATTGTTCTGACCCATGATACAAGTTCTCCGCGCCCTTACAGCAGAGACATTTTGGTGCAGGGCACAAAAGGAATTGTCAGAAAATATCCAGAGCCTAAAATCTTCATTGAACAGGAAGGTAAACCTCACGTTTGGGATAAAGCCGACGAATACATGAAACAGTATAAACATCCTATTTGGGTGGAACTGGAAGAAGAAAGCAAAGGCGCCGGCCACGGCGGCATGGATTATATTGAAGATTATAGGCTGATTAATGCTCTGCTTAAAGGCGTTGAACCCGACATGGATGTGTACGATGCTGCCGTAATGAGCGCCGTCTGTGAGCTTAGCGCGCTATCCATCGCCGATAATGGCAAACCGATGAAATTCCCTGACTTCACGCGCGGTATGTGGAAGAAGAAAAGAGAATTGATGGTGATGTAGCAATATTTTTTTCAATGGAAAGCTGATATTACATATTTCTTGAATGCAGTAGAATTAGTCAGCGCAAATCTGCCCGTCCGGGTGGCGGGTCTGTGTCATCCGTGTTCTATTACTTTCTGCCGTCACATTCATTAAAAATTTAATTTTCATATTTTGCTTTATAGAATATAAGGCAATGAAATTGTAATGAGAATTTTCGCTCTCCTTTTTATATTCATTTCTTCATTAACTTCACACCCGCAATCGTCAACCGGCACACAAGAACAAATTATTTTTAAAGCCGCAAATGTTACACCGGCTCCCGGTCGGTATGAATGGCAGAAATTAGAATTCATCGCCTTCGCGCATTATGGCATTAACACATTCACTGGCCGCGAATGGGGAGACGGATCAGAAGATCCCAAATTTTTCAAACCCACGGAATTTGACGCTCGCCAATGGACAAACTTGCTGAAAGATTCCGGCGTAAAAATGCTCATTCTTACAGCAAAACATAATGATGGCTTTTGTTTAACACCAAGCAAATACACCGAACATAGCTTTAAGAATAGCGCCCGGAAAAACTGGAAAGGCGATATCGTGCGAGATGTTTCGGAAGAGTGTAAAGAATCCGGATTAATATTCGGCGTCTATCTCTCACCCCGGGACAGAAATAATCAAAGCTGCGGGGATTCTCCAATATACAATGAATACTTCCGCAGTCGGCTTGCCGAGCTTTTAAGCGATTATGAAGAGATAACCGAGGTCTGGTTCTACATCGCGTGCGGTGAAGGCCCGAACGGTAAGCGCCAGATATATGATTGGCAATCTTATTATAAAATTATACGCGAGCTTCAGCCCGGTGCTGTTATTTTCGGAATGGCTCCGGATGTTCGGTGTGTCGGAACCGAGTCAGGCAGCGGACGGGAAACTGAATGGAGCGTGCTTCCCGATGAAAACAAAAACACCATTCCATCAGAAATTAAATTGCCAAAATTTACAGTCGGAAATACAAATAACGTCACAATGTTGGGTTCTCCGGAAAAATTATATTTGGAAAAAGAAGCAACTGACTTTAAAACCCACATTCCTCAATCATTACAAAACATTCCTCCCCGCGAAAAAGGGTAGGTAATAAAAATTATGAATTAATTCGTTACATTTTTACGGATACAGAACACAATTTATTTGGAAGAAAAACAAAAGGATATCAATGAAACGGTTCTTCTTTTTAATTATTGTTTCCGCGGGTATTGGTTTCGCCCAGACCAAACACACATTTTCTCTTTCGCCGGATAATTTTCTGCTGGATGAAAAACCATTTCAAATAATCAGCGGCGAGATACATCCCGCGCGGGTACCGGCCGAATATTGGCGCCATCGAATTCAAATGGCGAAAGCGATGGGCTGCAATACTATCGGAGCATATATTTTCTGGAATTATCATGAATCATCGCCGGGAAAGTTCGATTTTAAAACCGGAAATAAAAATTTAACTAAGTTTTTTCAAATCGCTCAGGAAGAAGGAATGTGGGTATTACTTCGGCCCGGTCCTTATGTCTGTGCGGAGTGGGACTTTGGGGGACTTCCTCCATATCTATTAAAGATACCGGATATAAAAGTGAGGTGTATGGATCCGCGGTATATGGAAGCCGCGGAACGATATCTGGTTGAATTATCTAAAATCATTAAACCCCTGCTGATTACAAACGGTGGACCGATTTTAATGGTGCAGATAGAAAATGAATATGGAAGCTACGGTAATGATAAATCTTATCTGGAAGAATTGAGGAAAATATGGATACGGAATGGAATTGATGTTCCGTTTTTTACCGGCGACGGACCGACCCCTTATATGCTTGAGGCAGGGAATATTGAAGGCGCCGCGATCGGACTGGACAGCGGCTCAAATGAAAATGATTTTGCACAGGCAAAAAAAGCAAATCCCGCTGTCCCTTCATTCAGCAGCGAAACCTATCCCGGCTGGCTGACTCATTGGGGAGAAAAGTGGGCTCGTCCTGATACAGCCGGTTTGATGAAGGAAGTAAAATTTTTAATGGATAATAAAAAGTCATTTAATTTTTATGTCATTCACGGAGGAACAAATTTTGGATTCAGCGCAGGTGCAAACTCCGGCGGTAAGGGGTATGAACCCGATCTAACCAGCTACGATTATGACGCGCCGATCAATGAGCAGGGTTCTCCCGCACCAAAATATTTTGCCCTGAGGAATCTAATTTCAAAATATTCCGGAAATCTTCCAGATGTTCCCGAGCCGGTTAAATCAATTGAGATCCCTGAGATTAAAATGGAATTATTTTCAAGTGTCTGGAATAATCTTCCAGCACCGGTACATGCCGTTCAGCCCAAACCCATGGAAATGTTTAACCAATATGAAGGATTCATACTCTACAGGACAAAATTGATCGGACATAAAAGCGGGAAGCTGCTGATTACGAATCTTCATGATTATGCTTTAATATTCTTAAATGGCATATATGTTGAGAAATTGGATAGACGCGAAGCCGAAAATATAATAGCGCTGCCGAAATCCGATGTAAAGGATCCGGTACTCGAAATATTTGTCGAAGCCATGGGGAGAATAAACTTTGCACAACAATTGATCGACAGGAAAGGGATCACCGAGCGCGTGACACTCAACGGAATGACTCTTATGAACTGGGAAGTGTTTAATATGCCTTTCGGCACTGATTATATACGGTCGATCAGCCAGTCTTCCCCTTCAAAGGACAGACGAGGATTTTTCTTCAAGGCTCTATTTGAATTGGAAGAGACCGGTGATACATTCATCGATATGAGCAATTACAGGAAAGGTGTTGTTTTTGTTAATGGAAATAATCTCGGACGCTATTGGGAAATCGGACCGCAGAAAAGATTGTACTGCCCCGCACCGTGGCTGAAAAAAGGAACGAATGAAATTGTCGTGTTCGATCTTCACGAAACGGAACCTAAAAGCATCTCGGGAAAGAAAGTCCTTGAAGATTGACAATCGGATATTCCGAAAATAATTTTTTAATGAGGAATCATTATGCATAACCGTTTTGAGAATATTTGGAAATATTTAATCGTCGCTTTTTTCGCAGTCATAATGAACGTTTACCCGCAGCAGGAGAAAAACGAGCAGCCGGTAAAAGTTGCCTGCATAGGCAACAGTATTACCTCCGGTTCAAAGAACAAGCAGGATGTTGCTTATCCGGCCTTTCTGGGAAAACTGCTGGGCAAGTCTTATGACGTAGTAAATTTTGGCGTGAGCGGAAGGACTCTGTTGCGCAACGGCGATTACCCGTATTGGAAAGAGAAAACCTTTCAGGAGGCAATTGATTTCAACCCGGATATAGTTATTATAAAACTTGGGACGAACGATTCCAAACCTCAAAACTGGAAATACAAGGATGAGTTCGAAAAAGATTACGCAGATTTAATTTCTGTTTTTAAGGGACTTAAATCCAATCCCAAAATATATATTTGCAAACCTGTACCCGCATTTAGAATAAATTTCAACATCAATGATTCGGTAATAGTAAACGAGATAATTCCAAAGATTGAAAACATTGGGAAAGAAAATAATGTTGAACTGCTGGATTTATATACACCTTTCATAAATGAAGGAAGGGTATTCCCCGATGGAATTCACCCGGATCCGGAAGGAGCCGAGATGCTGGCAAAAGAAATATATAAAGCTATTATTAAATAATTAATTAAATGATTACCAGACACCCAGGTTCTGCGCATCCGTTACAATTGCCATATTAGCCCGTTCAATATATAGCATGGCCTTTGAGGAGAATGAAGCAGGATAACCACCGGTACTGTATTCGATTTTAAGGGTTGCTCTCTCTCCGCTTTCGTCAAGCTCAAAAAGACCGTAATAAATATCTTTATTTGTTATAAAAGTAAAATTATTTGTTGCTTTATCCACAGTCCAGGTTCCGTCAAATACATGCTGACCTGTGCCAAGATTATCTGCCGCCATTACGATCTTTCCCTTAAAGAAAGGATTTTCGGCGTCTATCAGTGTTAGCAGATCGGGAGCTCCGCCGGCGCCCCATTTGCTTTTTAAAAGCCATTCTCCGGCAATACTATTCTTATGATATTTATGAAATATCAATTGATTGGTTAAATATGGTTCGGCCGGATGCTGGCTTCCGATTGCTTTTCCGGCAGAAAGATAAGGTTGAATTACATTTGCCGTATAAGCCTGTTCGAGTGATTGTCTTAAATCAGCTCTTAAATAATCGAAAGGCGAAACATATGAACCGTACGAATCTGCGACTTCTCCGTCATTCCTGTTTCTGTCATTCAGCATAAACTCTGCACTTTGCATTCCTCCGTGGCCAATTCCGTAGCAAACCGGATCTCCGGCCCTTATCTGCTGACCAATT
>PGYS01000162.1 GCA_002839795.1 Ignavibacteriae bacterium HGW-Ignavibacteriae-3
TGATCCGTCAGTTTTTGACTGAACTGAAGCCGGCAATGGTTGAAATGGATAAGCTTATGCTGTCCAATAGAATTTTCATAGATCGTCTGGAGGGAATTGGAATATTGCCCAAAGAAGACGCGATTGCTCTTGGCGTCACAGGGCCTAATCTCCGCGCAAGCGGTGTTGAGTACGATGTCCGCCGCGCAAAACCGTATCTGTTTTATAATGAAATTGATTTCAAAGTCCCGACTTTCTCAGACGGTGATTGTCTTGCCCGTTATTATCAGAGAGGGGATGAAGTGAGAGAAAGTATGAAAATACTTGATCAGTGCCTCGAAAAAATACCTCAGGGGGCAGTGATTGCAAATGAACCCAAAAAAGTTCTTTCACATAAGACTGAAATTTATTCCAAGATGGAAGAACTAATTCATGATTTTATGATTATCAATCATGGCATTAATCCTCCAGTGGGAGATACTTTTTTCTCTGCCGAAAATCCCAAAGGGGAACTCGGCTTTTATCTGGTGAGCAACGGAACCGGACAGCCCTGGAAAATGAAAATTCATTCGCCTTCGTTTTGCAATTTGCAGGCAATTCCGCAGTTATGTAAAGGCGCCATGATCTCTGACGTGGTAGCTATTGTTGGCAGCCTCGATCCTGTAATGGGAGAAGCTGATAAATAACAAAGAGCAGTTTAGAAAAAAAAGAAGATAAAATGGAATTCAAGTTTACAGAAGATAATCTTGCAAGAATAGAAGCAGCGCGAAAGAAATATCCTACCGCTTTGGCTGCCGTGATGGATACTGTTTACATTGCACAGGAACAGAATGGTTATATAAGCAACGAAGTAATGGAAGAGCTAGCAAATGTTCTGGGCATCGATAAAGTTAATGTGTTGAGCGTTGTTACATTCTATACAATGTATCATACAAAACCAATGGGAAAATACCACATCCAGGTCTGCACAAATGTTTCATGCATGCTGCGCGGCGCATATGAACTATGGGATGGCGTTAAAGAGAAACTTGGACTGGATCATATGAAGGTTTCTCCCGATTCCAGGTTTTCTCTTGAGGAAGTTGAATGCATGGGCGCATGCGGTTATGCCCCCATGATAGCTGTAAACGAAGATTATTACGAAAATCTGAATAAAGAAAAAGTTTTTGAAATTTTAGACTCACTGAAATAAGCCAGGGGCCTACAGGTAAATGGAAAAAATAGTTCTCCCCGACATACCAAATTTAAATCAGATAGAAGTTTATCTTGCCAGCGGCGGATTTGAACCCGCAAAAAAAGCATTCGCAAAAACTCCCGATGAGATAATAGATGAAGTTAAAAAATCAGGATTAAGAGGAAGAGGCGGCGCGGCATTCTCTGCCGGATTGAAATGGAGTTTTATGCCGAAGACCACCGATAAGCCAAAGTATCTCGCTATAAACGGGGATGAAAGCGAACCCGGTTCTTTTAAGGACAGACAGATATTTGAGGACAATCCATTTCAGCTGATCGAAGGAGCGATAATAACTTGTTACGCAATAGGTGCTAAAACTGCTTATTTGTATATACGCGGCGAGTATCACAAATGGGTAAAGATAATGGAGAAAGCCGTGGCGGAAGCATATGATCGCGGTTTTCTTGGCGGCAAAATGAAGGAAACTTTCGGAACAGAATTCAGCTGTGAACTTTATGTTCATAAAGGTGCGGGTGCCTACATCTGCGGCGAGGAATCGTCTCTAATGAATTCTATTGAGGGCCTTAGGGGTTACCCAAGAATAAAACCGCCATTCCCGGCGCAGCGTGGTCTGTGGGGAAACCCTACGACAATAAATAATGTTGAGACAATTACAAACGTACCCGCCATAATTAAAAACGGATGGGAATGGTTTTCCAGTATCGGTGCACCTAAGCATCCGGGTACAATTTTATTCGGAATCAGCGGCCACGTTAATAAACCGGGCGTTTATGAGCTTCCTTCAGGAATACTTCTTACAGAATTGATTTATGATGTGGCTGGTGGCGTAACCGGTAATAAAAAAATTAAATGTGTTATACCGGGCGGTTCTTCCATGCCCCCTTTACGTGGTGATCAGCTGGAAGGGGTTAGAATGGATGCTGAATCGTTGAAAGAGGCGGGTTCTGCCATCGGAACCGGCGGTGTAATGGTAATGGATGAAGATACTAATCTGCTTAAAGTTTTATTGAGAATCGCACATTTCTATCACCATGAAAGCTGCGGACAGTGTACGCCATGCCGGGAAGGTACCGGATGGATGGAAAAAACTCTGCACAGAATTGACGAAGGACATGGAACTTCACAGGATCTCGACCTTCTCATAAATGTTGCTAACAATATTGAGGGCAATACTATCTGTGCTCTTGGCGATGCCGCTGCATGGCCGGTTAAATTTATGATCGCCAGATTCCGCGATGAATTTGAAAAATATGTCAGAAAAGATATATCCATTCCTGTCTTAAATAAAGTACATTCTATGAGATCAACAGCCGTTCCTTTGGCGGATCTCCGCAAATAATTCATTCCCCGGAAATGTGTCCGCAATAATGTGCTGACTGATGTTGTCCCATGACACGGCAATTCTTATCCTGCCTTCGTATTATCAATCACATTATTAATCACATTATTAATATTTGTCCCGTTTAGTAATTTTTTTCTTGTGATTGTAAAATCATTAAACTTTTTCCGCTTTTTCCGATAATAGAGCAGGGAAAAAATTCTTTTAGTTGTCTCTTAAGCGGCAAATCTGCCGTATAAATTGGGAATTGTTAAATGTCCGCGAATATATTATTCATAACTCAATCGAAACATACTATTGATGAGTTGCAAAAGATCAACCAGGAAGAGGGAAATCCTTATAAATTTTTCTTTGCTCAGACCAGTCACACTGCTTTGAATATTATTAGCGATAATGTTATAACAGCTGTTGCAATAGACCTTAGTTTTGCCAAATTTGATTCACCCGGCTTACTTTCAATTCTTCAGTATGATTTCCCTAATATTTTCAGACTGTGTATCTTCTCAGCAAAGGAAAGACAAAAGTTCATCGGTCTGTCAAAATATTTTCATAAAACAATTAAATTTCCTCTGATCCCCAAAGAAGTATTGAAGACTATTTCGGAATTGGTTAATCTTTCCAATGATCAATTGGATCCGGTATTAATTGCCAAAATAAATGAATTAGGGACTATCCCGGTTTTACCGGATATTTATCTTAGACTCGAAAAGGAAATCAGCAGCAGTAATTTATCAATGAACCGGGTGGCGGAAATAATTCAAACCGACCGTTAATGACGGCACGAATACTCCACATTGCCCATTCCTCATTCTACAATATTCCATCCGGTGTTACAAATCTATTGCAGGCTCTGAATTATTTAGGTATGAATATTATTAAGTCTTTAGTCCTCTATGTAAAAATATTTTCTCTTAGTAATGTTTCGAATCAAACCCAGACTCTTCTCAAAGAAGTTAAGGCACATTCGATTAATGTTGCTAAACTCTGCAAAGCAATTATGGAAAAAGAGACACAAGATAAATCCATGATAGAAACTGCCTACATCACAGGGCTGCTTCATGATGTCGGTAAAATACTCTTGCTTCAATTCTATGAGAAACAGAAGAGCGACGAATATTTTGAAAATATTCATACCCTTACATCAAATAAGATCGAAGACGAAATATACGGGGTTTCACATGTTAAAGTCGGCATCTATATCCTGCGACTCTGGGGTTTCCCCGATGATTTGATTCATGCCATCGCCACGCACCATGATTCCAATATACTGGAGAATAAAGCCCTCTCATTAAAAGAAATACTTTACATTTCTAATGTTTTCAGCTATCAGATTGATGAACTTACCGCAAACATATCCAATACTTACGGAAGAGAGAAATTCGATCAGTGGGATCACCTCTTTAATGACGATATACGTCCGGGTCTTGATTTACCTCTTTGAAATAAATTCCGATCTATAACTTTCTAAATTTATCCGCATTTGAATGCGAAACTTTGATCTTGCTTTTGTATTTTATGCCGCAGAATTTAGAGTATACACATCCGGAATATTAAAATTAGAAATAGACTTTAATATTATGGCCTCCGCTTTGCTCTTAAATTCTGTTAAAGAATAATTTTCCGGCAATTATCTAATTCTTCAATGGATTTAATCATGATTCGAATTGTGGTATTTTTTTTATTCGCATTAACCGTTACTGCGAGGCAGCAGGAATACATACAGAACGATACACTCGAAGTGAAAATGAATCTGATAACTGTTACGGCTACTCGGTATGCCGAACAGATTCTGGAAGTCCCATACGCCGTTTCAATTTTGCAGTCGCGTCATCTCCTAAATCTTAAAGGTTACGGGCTGGATGAGGCCCTCGCAACAATTCCTGGAGTTCTGGCTCAATCACGCTCAGGCAATCAGGATGTCCGTCTTGTAATACGCGGTTTCGGAGCCCGGGGAGCCGGGGATAGATCAAATTCAGGGACGTCAAGAGGCGTTAGGGTAATGATTGATGGAATACCAGAAACCGAACCGGACGGAAGAACGTCGTTCGACCAGATCGACTTAAGTATCGCAGATAATATTGAGGTAATACGTTCCAATGCGTCCGCTGTCTGGGGAAACGCCGCGGGAGGTGTTGTGAATCTTTCTACTGTACCGTCGGGAAATAATGATAACTTATCCGCGCGTTTGCTTGCCGGCAGTTATGGATTTAATCAAATTCAATTAAGGGCGGTCAAAAATTTTCAAAATGGAAAAATATTTTCATCCTTTTCCAACAGCAATATGGATGGCTGGCGAGATCACTCCGGAAGTTACAGATCTCTCTTTAATTTAGGATTTATTTCTCAATTGAGTATTCTGACAAAGCTTGGCGTATTTGTCTCCGGGGCATCTAATATGTTTCACATTCCGGGGCCGCTGACTCAGAAACAGTTTGACGCTAATCCGTCTCAGGCCAATCCCATTTACGCGCAGAGAGATGAAAGAAGATTCAACCGCGTAGGTAAAATCGGCGTCACATTAAATCACGATTTTGACACTTCCAACAGTATATCGGGAATGTTATTTGCCAATCCAAAGTACCTGCAGAGATCTGAACGGGGGACATTCCGCGATTTTACACGTTATCATTTCGGGGGGAATGTAATTTACAGTAATCATTCTTCTCTGACTGACGAAATCCAGAACAAATTAGTTATTGGCGCGGATGAAGCATATCAGGATGGTGCCATATTGTTTTACAGTTTATCCCCTACAAATTCCCGCGGAGATGTTCTAAGGGACAATAAAAGGGAAGGGGCAAATACATTCGGCGCCTTCGTGCAGAATGAAATTGTCTTCCATGATAAATTAAGTTTCATATTCGGCGCACGTTACGATAATATTTCCTATCACAGCGAAAGTTATATAACATCAGGCTACGGATTGCAGACCAAATCGTTTCAGAGAGTTACGCCCAAAGCAGGTATGACCTACCGTATTTCAGAATCACAGAGCATCTATGCCAATTACGGCGGAGGCATTGAAGTTCCTGCAGGGAATGAAACAGATGCTTCCGGTACTTACGGTCAGGATAAAGTGTATTTGATAAATCCTCTCCTTGAACCGATTGTCTCGAACACCGTTGAACTGGGCACAAAACATTTGATGCCCTCAATTGATAAAAATAGTTTTGTGAAATCAATTTCCTACGAACTGGCGCTCTATTATATAAATGTGAAGAATGATATAATACCCTATCGCGGCGGCAGATTTTATTTTACCGCCGGCAAAACTGAGAGAACCGGAATAGAAATCGGTACTTCAATTCAATTTCATGGTGATCTCTCGTTTAGCGGTGCGTTCACTTATTCAAACAATAAATATGCTGAGTACCTTATAGATTCTGTTCATTATGATCTTAGTAAAGCGGGAAAGTTCGCGAATTATAAGGACAATGAAGTGGCCGGAATACCCAATGTGTTTTACAATCTGAATTTAACGTACGCTCCCGCTGAATTGAAGGGAATGTTCTTTTCACTTGGCATTAACAGCATTGGAAAATATTTTGT
>PGYS01000163.1 GCA_002839795.1 Ignavibacteriae bacterium HGW-Ignavibacteriae-3
TTATCATTTGTAACAACCATTGTTGATCTCATGGAAATGCTCACAACATCACCAAACACTTCTCCAACCTGTATTCTGTCTCCGACTTTTATAGGACGTTCAAAGAGAATGATTATTCCGCTTACCATATTGTTTGTGACATTCTGCAAACCGAAACCTATACCTACTCCAAGAGCACCTGCAAGAATAGTAATTGCACTCAAATTGATTCCAACGGTCTGTATAACAATTACCAGTCCGAGTATAAGAACACCGTACCGGATAATCGTTCCTACTGCGAGCCTTACGCCAAGTTCCACCTTGCTTTTGGAAAGTAGTTTATAAACTATCCATTTTCTGAGTTTTGCGGTAATGAAGAAAAGAAGCCATGCGAGAAAAATAAAATAGAGAAGTGTCCACAGAGTGAAGGAAGTGCTTCCGATATCGATAATGCGGATGCTGAGGAAATCCTTTACTTCATTAAAATATTTCTGAATCTGCTTAAAAATATCCTGCATATATATAACGTTGATTGTGTCTTATTGTAGATTCAATTTAGTAAAATAATAGCGTAAAAAAAGATTTATAACGGAATCAGTCGCCTAAAAGGATGTAGTCCATTTTTCATCCTTTCGCCCGATTGAACAATCATGTATTACTGCCTATCATAATGCGACAATTAGGAACTAGTGCTCTAATTATTTAGCAATTATAATATTATAGGGAGTATCAAATGAATTCAATGATTATTAAAGGAAACTGGAAGGAGCTGTCCGGTAAACTCAAACAACAGTTCGCAAACTTAACAGACGACGATTTATTGTTCAAAGAGGGTAAGGAAGAAGAACTATTGGGAAGACTGCAGAGTAAACTCGGCAAAACCAAGGAAGAATTGCGCAATATAATTTCAAAATTGTAACGGCTGCCGGCGCTGTATTAAACGCAAACAGGTGCGCGAATCTCCCTTACAAAAGGCAAATAGTTTTAAACAACACAAGAGGAGAATTATGAAAAACAAACATTTCATCTTAGCAGCATTCTTGCTTATTGCAGGAACACTATTAACCGGTTGTGATAGTAACCGTGAAAATGTAAAAGAAAAAGTTTTACAGGCAAATCAGGATATGGCGGATGAGCAGGCTCAATACGAAAAGGAATGGCAGCAATTCAAAATCGAAACCGAATTAAAAATTGACGCCAACAAAAAGAAAATTGATGATTTCAATGCGGCGATGAAAACAACCAGTAAAAAATTCAAAGCTAAATATGAAAATGTAGTATTGACTTTAGAACAGAAGAACATCGAATTACAGAAAAAATTAAATAATTATAAATATGAGGGAAAAGATAATTGGGAAAAATTCAAGCAAGGATTTAATGATGAAATGGATAGTGTTGGAAAAGCGCTCAATGATTTATTCACGAAAAAAGATTAATCCGCTGGAATTATATTAATTATCAGGATCGACTGCATGAAAATTATTCATACAATAGTTCTGCTGGCTTTGATTTCATCATTGGATAAGGCTCAATTTAAACCAATTGTTGATGCAGAAATATCAACACTACAAGATGCTTCACAACACATGCCTTCGGGTCTGGCTGATAGAATAGTGTCCATGGGTGAAATTAATCGTTATTCAGATTTACTTCCCAACCCAAAGAGAACTGCATTCCCGGAAAATATTAATACTTCTTTAACGGACACTATGAAGTATAACATGTATGGTGATTTACGGGACGACGATCCGTTATATAACCCCAAATCTACTTTGGGGATGGTTGTTTTAGAAGTAACCATACCCAATTTATCTACTTTTTTAATTGATAGGTATATCTTCAACTATGAATTTTCAAGAGTAGGATTCAATTCATGGAAACATAGCCTTCAGAAAGGATGGGAATGGGACATAGATAGATTTGGTATGAATTATTTCTTCCATCCCTTCTCAGGATCAATGTATTATAATGCAGCCAGGGCTAACGGTTATTCGTTCTATGAGTCTATACCTTTTGCATTTTTGGGAAGTTTACAATGGGAATATTTAGGGGAAAATACACTTCCATCATATAACGACTTCATCAATACACCGGTTCACGGCATTTTGCTTGGAGAAATATTTTACCGTCTAGGGTCAAATATTCTGGACGACCGGACAACAGGGACAGATCGTTTTTTCAGGGAAATGGCTGTTGCCATCCTCACACCAACAAGATTTTTGAGCAGACTATTTAAAGGGAATCTCACCAGAATAACACCGTCAGATGTCTATCAGAAAGAGCCGCTGAATATTACACTGGCCGGCGGATATCATCGGGTTAATGATGGAATAAAGATCGAGAAAGGAAGCAATAGTATTAACTTCAGCACCACTCTTGATTACGGAAACCCCTTTGAAAAAAGATCCCGAAAACCTTTCGATTATTTTAGACTAAAAACTGATCTGGACTTCGGCGTTGGCAGGAAAATTATTTCTCTTATAACAGGCTACGGACTATTAACCGGAAAGAATATTCAGGCGGGTGATTTGGAAATGTTAGCAGGACTGTTTCAGCACATGAATTTTTTTGATAATAAAACTTTCGAATTAGGAACCATAGGTTTTGGACCCGGAATGGTTTCCAAAATGCTGGTCGGAAGGAATTCAAGTCTCTATACCAACCTTCATCTTAATCTGGTCCCGTTCGGCGCACTTAGCAACCGCTTTGGACCCGATACCACACAGGTTAAAGATTATGATTATGGATTTGGGGCACAAGCAAAGCTTGAATGCAATTACAATATTAGCGGATGGATGGGCATTTCTTTTATTGGTTATTACTGGTGGCTGCACGCCTTTGGTGAAATTCCAGGAAATATTGCAGGTGAAAGTTACATAGCATTAATAAAACCCTCAATTTCATTTAAAATATTTCCAAATATAGATATTGGTTTTGAACATCTGGTTTACTACAGTGACAGATATCCGAGTGATTTTGCTAGTGTTCATTCCGTAAGAACAGAACAGAAAATTTTCATTCAAATATTCATAGAACAGTTCAAATTTAAGAAATAGAATTATTTTTCCCGAATTTCTAACAAATATCAGGGACATAAGATGAAGAAATATTTTTTATCACTCCTCATTACAATGCTATACGGACATGCCTTGTTCGCACAGGAGCCAACTCTGCCGGATTCCATCAAGGTCAATAAATACAATTTCGCCCAGTTCGCAAATGAGACCTGGGGCTTCATAAAGCAGCCGACTAAATGGGATGGCGGGGATTATCTCAAACTGGGTATGCTGGGCGCCGCAACTTTCCTGGTTATGCAAACCGATGAACCAATCCGCCGTTTTCTTAACCTGGACAAAAAATACGCTAAGAGCGTTCCAATCGAATTCGGTGATGTGTGGGGCGAGTTATATTTTACCGAGATACTTTTTGGTGGTTTTAGTATTTATGCACTCTATTCAGGCGATAAGACATCCCACAAAATTGCTTTTGAAATAGCGCAGGCAACATTGTATACGTTTTTAATTAACGGTTCATTAAAATATATAATTGGAAGAGCAAGACCCTATCTCGAGCAGGGGAATCAAGTTTATAGTCCGTTTTCAAAATATGATAATCCTGATCACCAGTCAATTCCGGGAGGACATACAGGTATTACAATGGCTTTAACAACAGTACTTTCAAGAAACGCCAAACCGCTTTGGTTAAAGATACTGGCTTATGTGCCGGCCGGACTAAGTGTAATTGGGCGTGTTTATCTGGATAGACACTGGGCCTCAGATGTTTTCTTTGGAGGAGCAATCGGTTATTTTGCAGCAACATGGGCCGTTGATCAGCATGAGAATCCGGTCGAGGACGAAACTAAAAAATCGCAACTGGGAATACGCGGCCTTAAAATACAACCGTATATTTTTGGTGATTCATATGGACTTGGAATGTCTCTTCATTTTTAAATAAAGCAAACACGGAATGAAAAATAAAGTTTATTTGTCGCTTTTCTTAATTACAATATCCGGTTCTTCTCTCTTCGGACAACTAAAATACACTTTCTCCCAATTCGGAGACGAGACCTGGAGTTTTATAAAGCAGCCGACCAAATGGGATGGCGGCGATTGGCTGAAATTAGGATTGATGGGCGCGGTATCATTTTTAGCAATTGAAACTATTGATCAACCCGTTCGCGATGCGGTTTTAAGAGATCAGAAATATTACAAAAGCGTTCCAATGGAATTCGGAAGAATGTGGGGCGAAATATATTCGCCCGTGGTATTCTTCGGGGGCTTTGCTGCATATTCACTAATAACTAATGATATAGAAAGCAGAAAAATTGCATTCGAAGTAGGACAAGCTTCCTTGTACGCTGCGGGAATTTCTTTTGTTTTTAAACTTGCGATTGGCAGATCCAGACCGTACCTGGAAAAAGGGACTCATTCCTTTAGCCCCTTTGAATCAATTTTAAACCAGGATAATAAATCAATCCCGAGCGGTCATTCTACTGTGGCATTCATAATTTCAACTGTTCTTTCCAGGAATATCAAGTCCCCCATATGGAAGGTGCTGATTTATATACCTGCTGTGCTAACTATGATTTCACGGGTTTATCAGGATCAGCATTGGGTCTCAGATACTTTCGCAGGTGCCGCTCTTGGTTATTTTGTAGCGACATGGGTTGTTGACCAGCATGAGAAAAAAAGCAGTTCAATTTTGGGGATGTCTCCAATGTACCCGCTTTCTATAAGGATCGCACTTTGAAATAAAGCAGAGAAAAGTTTTTGACAGGTGATAGCAATTTTTTTAAAGGGGATTAATTGAATGAAAAAAATAAGTAATAGAACTTTAATATTTGCGCTAATAGTCCTTATTGTACTTTTTTTATACTTCGGCGGTGGGCCGATGCTGCAGAGCGGAATGAATGGAAGGATGAACGGTAAGAATTGGATGGTCGGTCAAGGCTGGGGATGGTCTCCCGCTATACTTATTCTTGTTCTTGGCGTTATAATTGGCTGGCTGCTTTTTAAAAAGAAAAAATAGTTATGTTAAAAATTCTGGAATTGAATTTATTCCGTCAATAATTTAGACAATTCAATACTGAGTATTTCATACTGATAGCTGACTTACCTCCGTTAAGGAAAAGTTCGATGGGAAGGACGATTAAAATTCATCAGATGCTGTTATGTGCTGTATATAAGCCAGATCTTGATTTTTCGAGATTAACATTTACTCTTAAATTAAATGAAAAGGATTGTTATGAAAATTAAATATGTACTAATATCAACGATAATGTTAATTACACTCGGAGCAACAGTATTTGGACAGACTAAACAAAAAACAACAACAAAGACTGCCATAAAACAAAAGGACGTTTCGAGCGTATTAGGTAAACCTATTTTTGAATCGATAGTTGATAGTCTTAACACCAAAGTGTGGATCATAACCCAGAAAAAATATAAGGGAATGATGCAAACGAAGATGGGTAAGATGATGGGTAAGATGAAAGCAGATAACAAGACTATGGATAAGACGACTAAGAACGCGATATTGACGGGCACGCACTACTTCATACTTGATGTAACAAATATCAGAGATAATAAGGAGTTCGCAGATTCCAGCGCCAAGGTGGAAATTGTTTCTCCTGCAAAGAAAATCGCATCGTTAAAACTACAGCCGATGATGAATCATTTCGGCGGCGGCGTTACATTCGATGAAAAAGGTGAGTATCTGTTTACAATTAATCTAAATATTGGAATGGGCTACAAAACGTCGCAGTTTAAATATAAAATTAAGTAGTCGGGTTATTATATGCAGAACGCTGAAATTTTATTCGATCTCACTAATGAGGTAATTGTAAAAACTTTTTGAGTAAGGTAATGATGAAAATATCACGCTTTATATACTTAATAATTGCAGTATGGAGTCTCGGTTTAGTTATGCAGGTGTATCCTCAATCCGGTGAAAGTGACTCTTCATACCCTCCCTATCATGTTAATTACTGGGTAACTGGCGGAATAATAATCGGAGGATT
>PGYS01000164.1 GCA_002839795.1 Ignavibacteriae bacterium HGW-Ignavibacteriae-3
AACTGAAACAATTATTTGTCGAGAATGGCTGGGGCGACGCACAATTCCTGCAAGATATTGGAATGGAAAACAAAGGTCTCGAATATTCACAATACATGTCAAAAGAATCACTCGCTCAGCAGGGCGGTTATGCTATGACAAACAAAGGCCCTCAGCACGATGAAGCATGGCTTATCTTTATGGATATGGTGAACAATCATATACCGACTTTCGAGGATAAAGCTGAAGCTCTGCATTATTTCCCGTTGTTCAGAACCTGGTTCGGCCTGGCCGGTATTTGTAAACTACCGTGGAATGATGTCGAACCCAAGAATAATGCCGAAACAGCTGAGCCTGCGAAAGTTCCCGAGCATGTAGATAACTATGTTACAATTTATAAAGCGGTTACCGGCCGGCCTTTCGATAACAAAAGATTGATTGAGGATTCAGAAAGAGTTTATAACTACCAGAGAATGTTTAATCTTAGGAGAGGTTACGGAGTCCGTAAATGGGACGCACAGCCTTACAGAGCCGCCGGACCGGTTACAGAGGAAGAATACTTGTCACGACAGGAAAGATATGACGCGCAACTCAAAGAACTGATGGGAATGGATCCGGAAAAAATGAAGTTAAATGAGAAGATGGCTGCCCACAGGAAATACCGTGAAGACAGATACGAACAATTATTGGATGCTGTTTACAAAAGAAGGGGCTGGGATGAAAATGGTGTCCCGAAATTGGATCATCTTAAAAAATTAGGAATGGACCTGCCTGAATTGGTTGAACTGAGAACAAGTTATGAAAAAGGCGAATGGAAATTAAAGTAATTATTAGATGATAAAAGAATCCCGGCGTTACTTCGACACACCCGCTGTTGAAGGGCATGCTAAGTCTGACGCCGGGATTTTTTATCCTGATCCCTTAATCTTGCTCCTTGCGGCTACATATCTCTATCCCCCGCTTATCATGTGAATAATTTCAACATTGTCATTTTCTTTAAATGACGCAGAATCAAAATTCTCACGTTTAATTAACGTTCCGTTTATTTTTACAACAAGGCGTGTGAAAGAAAATTTTTTCAGTTTCAGCAGTTCATTAATTGTGATGGATTCTTTCGAAGTGTCAAGAACGTCATCTCTATGGTTTAAAGTAATCTTCATTCTACTTATCCTTTCCAAGTAAAATTTCCAGAACTACATTAGCCATCATATTTGCGACGACGCCCACTCTGGGCGCGAGGGGCGGATCTTCGTCGCTGGTTTCCGATACATTATCCCCAACGATATAAAGATTATCATGTCTTTCCACCTTTATCAAATCATTACCGCCCCACCCGGCGAGACCGACACCGCAAACAAGAGGTTTCGCCGGCCATTCGGATAAAACCGTTTCAGCTATCATCTCCTTCATTTCCGCCTTGTCGAAAGCTTCGACAATTACATCCCCGGTGTTAAATAATTCAATAATGTTTTTGGGAGTGAGTAAAATTACATGCGCTTCTACTTCAACAAAAGGATCTATCCTGTTTATATTTTCCTTAAGGGCTGCCGCTTTATATGCTCCGATCTGATCTGTAAAAAAATACTGCCGGTTGAGATTGCCCTGATCTATTCTGTCAAAATCAGCGACAATTAATTTTCCCACGCCCGTACGGGCGAGAGCAACGGCAATATTAGAGCCAAGTCCGCCGCAGCCGCCAATGCAGACGCATTTGTTTTTTAAACCGGATTTAATCTGCCCGAATTCCATTTGAAGTCATAATCTTTTTCTAAAATATAATTAAAACTTGACCGTGCATCAAAATTACTTTATCTGATTTAATTTTATGAATTGTCATAAACTGATTCGTCAGATTTTATCTGAATTGATCACATACAGCACCGCGGGACTCCCTCTCTTAACAAAGAAAAAGCTTGCGTTTATGTAATTAATAGCCCTCCGCAAGAATAAATCTTTTTATATTTTTGTATAAATCATTCATGGAATTCCCGCAATGAGGAAATTAAGATATTTTTTATCCGCACTGTTACTGATTTCAACACTTCTTTCAGCGCAGAGTGAAACTGTTCTTTATAAAAGACTAAAATCATTCAGCGATATAGTTCAGATTACCCCCGTAAAGCATGATACAACATTTGCCGAAGCATATGAATTAATGATAACACAGCCGGTGGATCACAATAAGCCGGACGGAGCCAAATTCAAACAGAAAGTTTATCTTTCTCATAGGGATGATTCATCGCCGGTTGTATTTGTTACAGAAGGATACGCGGCTCCGGGAAATAGGCCCGCCGAGTTAACAAGAATTTTACAAGCCAATCAGATCATTGTCGAACACCGGTATTTCGGTAAATCGGTTCCGGATAAAATTGACTGGGAATATCTTACCATCAGACAATCCGCTAATGACCATCATGCATTGGTTCAGCTTTTTAAAAATATTTACTCGGGCAAATGGATCAGCACCGGAATAAGTAAAGGGGGCCAGACTACTCTATTTTTTAAAAGGTTTTACCCGAACGATGTTGATGTTTCCGTGCCGTATGTTGCACCAATTAATCTTGCCGCAGAAGATCCCCGTATATATATGTTTTTAAATTCGGTTGGGACTGAAGACTGCCGGAACAAGATAATTCAGTTTCAGCGCGCATTTTTAGAAAAAAGGGCGGAAATCATTAATTTATTAATGAAGGATGTGGAGAAAAAAAATCTCCGCCTTGCCTGGGACTATGATTTTGTTCTTGAATACATGACTTTAGAATATTCTTTCGCTTTTTGGCAATGGGGCAACACAAAATGCGATGATATTCCTTCCGCGGATTCTCCCGCAGAAAAATTATATGAGCATATGGTAAAGGCCAACCCTCTCTACTTTTTCACGGAGCAGGCAATGAAAGATTTCGGTCCGTTTTATGTTCAGGCTTATAACGAGATAGGATATTATGGATATGACCTGGAACCATTTAAAGATTTATTAACACAGATCAAAGATGGTTCGAATATTTTACTTGTGCCCGAAGGCGTAAAGGTAAACTTCGACTGCCGCGTGATGAATGACGTAAATAACTGGCTTCAGAAAAAGGGTAAGAACATTATTTATATTTACGGAGGAAATGATACTTGGAGCGCTACATCCATACAACTGCTCGGAGAAACAAACTCTGTTAAGATGGTAAAACAAGGCGGCGCCCACGGTACACGCATAGCAAGTTTTAACGGTGAACAAAAAGAAAAAATTTATTCTACTTTGGAAGCCTGGCTCGGAATTCAGATCCGGAGATAAAATTAAAGAAAATTAATACTTATTCTGATTATCATAAATGGAGACAAGATGGACATATTCAAGGAATTGACGCTCAACGCTGTTCAGATTATTCAATTAATGGTCGCACCCGCAGTGATGATAAGCGCGTGCGGATTACTTCTTTTAGGCATCAACAATAAGTACTCACTCGTGGTAAACCGGATACGGTTGCTCAATGAGGAAAAAAGAAGAATAATGTTGAAGATCGGAGAACAGAATTCGACAACAGATGAAAACGTTAGACTTGAAAGTACCTCCGTCCAGATAAGCGCTCTGGTTTTCCGAGCAAAGCTTGTTCGAAATGCCGTGCTGAGCTATACCTCCGCCGTGGCCCTTTTTATTTTGAGTTCCCTGCTCCTGGGAATTTCTTCTTTCCTCTCTATTGGAAAATTGAATTTTTTCATCTTATCCGCATTTTTACTGGGAATGATATTCGTGCTTACGGGCGTTATCTATGCCGGGTTTGAGACAAAAAAAGGGTACGACATTATTGCTTATGAAGTAAAGGCTCATGAATAACGGGGAGTTCCTTTCGGATAAAGAGCTGCTGATTCCTGAGAATATGATTGTGATGTACTCCAAAGGTGCTTTTCCAATGGCGGATGAGACCGGCGAAATAAACTGGTACATGCCGGAACAGCGCACAATTATTCCTCTGGATAAATTCAACATACCGCGATCACTTAAGAAATATATTCAAAATGCAGAATTCGAATACGAGTACGATAAACGCACAATAAAGGTGGTTGAATTCTGCGCAAAGAGAGAGTCCACCTGGATTTCTGACGAACTTATTGAAGCATATATAGGATTACAGAAACTTGGCCATCTGCACTCTGTTGAGGTTTATAACAAAAGTGAATTAGTCGGAGGACTTTACGGAGTTACATACCGCGGAGCGTTTTTCGGTGAATCAATGTTTTCTATTGTTCCCCAAGCATCCAAATGTGCGCTTGTAAAATTGATTGAACGGTTGATTGAAAAAGACTTTATCCTCCTGGATGTTCAATATCAGTCTGAGCATTTAAAAATGTTCGGTTCCACAGAAATTTCATTTGATAAGTTTGCACATCTTCTTTTTAAAGCACTGACTAAAGATGTTGCTTTCAGCTGAATCATCCTATCACCCATAAATTCCTGTACAAGAATTTTTGTATATTTATTTAGAAAAAATAATTCATCTCACTCTTCATAATTACACTATCTCTAAACTAACTTTGGATTATTATGAGTTCGCAGAATAAAATGATCAAAAAAATCTTGCTGTATTTAATTTTGATTTTCTCTTCCTATTCTCAAGCCCAGACGGTTGGCGGAGGTGTTTTTATCGGAGTTCCTCAGGGGGATTTTAAATCCAATGTTAATAATCTTGGCTACGGGTTTGAAGTTCACGGAACTTTGTGGTCGCCAAGTGCTGAACGGCCGGTATCGGTTGGATTAAATGTCGGTTATCTGGTTTATGGAATGAAAACCGAGCGGAGACCATTCAGTTTAACTATTCCTGAAGTCGGGGTTGACGTTACACGCACAAACAGTTTGGCCAATATGCATCTCCTTGTTCAGGTAAATCCATTCGGCGGGACTATACAGCCCTATATCGAGGGACTATTCGGAGGGGCATATATTTTTACAAATACTGACATTAAGAGTGATTATAAGAACGAAAAGATTGCTTCTACTGTTAATTATGATGATTTTACATGGAGCTACGGTGCGGGAGCGGGGCTGCTTTTCCAGCTAAAAAAGGATCTCGGAGACGTATCCGTCCTCTTTCTTGATCTCAAAGCCCGTTACATATACGGTTCCGAGGCACAATATCTAACCGAAACGGGAATAGTAATAAATCCTGCTAATAGTCAGGTTTATTATTATCCCAAAAAATCCAGAACAGATCTGTTATCATTTCAGATCGGGGTGGTAGCGTACATCAATTAAAAATTTATAAAATATTCATTTATAAGAAGGGTGTAAAATATGACAACTTACAAAGAATTAGGACTCGTAAATTCTAAAGAGCTCTTTGCGAAAGCCGTAAAAGGAGGATACGCAATCCCTGCTTTTAATTTTAATAATCTTGAACAGCTCCAGGCAATAATCGGGGCGTGCGTTGAAACTAAATCCCCTGTTATTCTCCAGGTCTCAAGCGGCGCGCGCAAATACGCCAATCAGACTCTTCTTAAACATCTTGCCAAAGGCGCTGTTGATTATGCTAATGAACTTGGTTTTAATATTCCGATTGTTCTTCATTTGGATCATGGTGATACTCTTGAATTATGTAAATCTTGTATCGAATCGGGTTTTTCTTCAGTGATGATTGACGGCTCCCACTATCCTTACGATAAAAATGTCGAATTGACGGCTCAAGTTGTAGAGTATGCCCATAAGTATGATGTAAGCGTAGAAGGTGAATTGGGAGTTTTGGCCGGTATTGAAGACGACGTCTCTAGCGATGTTACTCATTATACAAAACCGGAAGAAGTCGAGGACTTCGTTAAAAAGACCGGAGTTGATTCATTAGCGATTTCAATCGGAACTTCTCACGGGGCAAATAAATTTACTCCCGACCAATGCACACGTAACGCGGATGGAGTTTTAATTCCGCCTCCGTTAAGGTTCGATATTCTGGAAGAATGTGAAATAAGAATACCCGGATTCCCTATAGTTTTACACGGAGCCTCATCT
>PGYS01000165.1 GCA_002839795.1 Ignavibacteriae bacterium HGW-Ignavibacteriae-3
CAAAGCGCAAAAAGAAGATTACAGTATTGGGACATTTCCGATAAAGAAATTAAAGATCTGGAAGAAAGAGGAACTCCTAAGAAAACAATGACAATCTATTCCCCGGTAAGTGGAATTGTAATAGATAAAATAGTTCTGAAAGGACAAAATGTCATGGCGGGTATGGAACTTTATAAAATTGCTGATCTTTCCACAGTCTGGGTACAAGCGGATGTTTATCAGTATGAACTTCCGTGGGTTAAACTTGGACAGCCGGTTGATTTAGAACTTTCTTATCTGCCCGGCAAAACTTATAAAGGTAACATTACTTATGTCTATCCGTATCTCGGAATGGAATCGAAAACTATAAAAGTGAGAATAGAAGTCAGGAATACTTCTTCCATTGAATTTAAACAAGGGATGTTCGCAACAGTAAAAATCGAATCGCCAATTGTTATAAATACCGTTTCGGTTCCGGAACAATCGGTAATTAGATCCGGCGAAAGAAATATTGTTGTTATTGCACTGGGAGGAGGTTACTTCGATCCGCGTGAAGTTAAGCTTGGTGTTACGGCCGACGGTTACATCCAGATTCTGGATGGTATTAAGGAAGGGGAAAAAATAGTTGTATCCTCCCAATTCTTAATTGATTCTGAAAGCAATCTTAAAGCAGCAATAGATCAAATGAGAGGACACGAAGGAATGGATATGTCGAAGCCCATGACGGAAAATGTAGAGACCAAAAATCAAGATAAGAGTAAAGAAAAGAAGGGCGGAATACAGATTAAAGATGATAATATGAAGAATATGAAAAAGGAAGAACATGAAAAAACTTCGCCATTAATTAGAGCCGGAGTTATAGACTTAAAATCAATTGATACTAATAAAGATGGAAAACTTTATCAGGATTTAATGGACTGGAATGTTATATCCGACAAACCTGGCAAGTGCCCTATTTGCGGGATGAATTTAAAAGAATTTACCATAGATGAAGTCAAAGTAAATCTTGAAAAACATGGTTTTGAGTATAAGAAATAATACAATAATTGGAGTTATAAATGTTAGAAAAAATTATAGAGTTTTCGGTTAGAAATAAATTTCTTGTAATCTTAGCGACGATATTTGTAATAGCTATAGGTGTATATTCCTTATACAATACTTCAGTTGACGCGATTCCGGATCTGAGCGATGTACAAGTAATCATTTATACTGAATATGGCGGACAATCTCCTAGAATAGTTGAAGACCAGGTAACTTATCCTTTGACAACGGCCATGGTTTCAGTTCCGGGCTCCAAAGTAGTTAGAGGATATTCATTTTTTGGTTACTCACTCGTTTACGTAATCTTTGAAGATGGAACGGATATATATTGGGCTCGTAGTCGCGTGCTTGAATATCTGAACTATGCACAAAAAAGACTTCCAAATAAAGTTGTTCCTACACTCGGCCCGGATGCAACCGGTGTTGGTTGGGTCTTTGAATATACTCTTACCTCTGACAAAAGGTCTCTTCAAGAACTTCGTTCAATTCAGGATTGGTATTTAAAATATGAGCTCTCCGCTGTTGACGGTGTTGCTGAAGTTGCCAGCATCGGTGGATTCGTAAAACAATACCAGGTTACTGTTGATCCCGCAAAACTGCTTGCTTACAACATTCCCCTAAGTATGGTCGATATGGCAATTAAAAAATCGAATAATGACGTAGGCGGTGAAGTAATTGAAATGGGTGAAATGGAATTTATGGTTAGGGGACTTGGATATATTAAATCTATTGAAGACATTCAAAATATTCCGATTATGGTTGATAAGGCAACTAATACGCCGGTATACATAAAAGATGTTGCCGATGTAAATATCGGCCCATTAATGCGACGCGGTTTAACAGAAGCCGGCGGAGAAGGTGAAGTTGTATCTGGGATTGTGGTTATGAGGTATGGCCAGAATGCTTTAACAGTTATAGAAAATGTGAAGAAAAAAATTGAGATACTTAAACAAGGGCTTCCGAGTGATGTAAAAATTAATATTGGTTATGATCGATCTTCATTAATTGAACGAGCTATTGAGACACTTAAAAACAAATTGATTGAAGAAATATTAATTGTGGCGCTTATTTGCATTCTTTTCTTACTGCATTTCCGTAGTTCGATGGTGGCAATTTTCACTTTGCCCACCGCTATCTTGATGGCGTTAATCGTAATGAAGTTGCAAGGAATAACCGCGAACATTATGTCCCTCGGCGGTATTGCTATTGCGATAGGAGCGATGGTGGATGCCGCAATAATAATGGTTGAAAACGCTCATAAGCATATCGAACATGATTTGCTTAAACCACCGAATGAAAGAAAAGACAGATGGAAATTAATTATTGAGGCATCAAAAGAAGTTGGACCGTCCCTGTTCTATTCGTTGCTGGTAATAACCGTTTCATTTATCCCGGTGTTTACACTCGAAGGGCAGGAAGGCAGACTGTTCAGACCTCTGGCTTTCACAAAAACTTATTCAATGGCCGCTGCTGCTATTCTATCAGTGACTCTTGTACCTATTTTAATGGGATACTGGATTAAAGGTAAAATATTACCCGAAGAAAGAAATCCGATAAACAAATTCCTAATCAAGGTTTATCATCCGGTAGTTAATTTTGTAATCAAAAGATGGAAGTGGGCACTTCTTACCGCCTTACTACTATTGGGCATCACTTACTTCCCTTACAGCAAATTGGGTTCGGAATTTATGCCTCCGTTGTATGAAGGTGATCTGCTTTATATGCCAACTACTATGCCCGGAATGTCAATTACGAAAGCAAGAGAACTTTTGCAGCAGACCGACAAAATCATTTCGAAATTCCCGGAAGTGAAACATGTACTCGGGAAAGTTGGACGAGCGGAAACAGCTACAGATCCGGCCGGATTAGATATGATAGAAACAACAATTATGCTCAAACCTGAAAGTGAATGGCGTCCTGGAATGACACATGAAAAACTTGTGGATGAGATGGATAGAGCTATTCAGATTCCCGGATTAACGAATGCTTGGACTATGCCAATCAAGACACGTGTAGACATGCTCAGCACAGGAATTAAAACTCCTGTCGGTATTAAAATTTCCGGACCCGATTTAAATGTGCTTCAACAAATTGGACGTGAAGTTGAATCGGTGATGAGGAAAGTTCCGGGTACCTTAAGCGCATTTGCCGAAAGAGCAGTTGGTGGAAATTATCTTGATATAGAGATAAATAGAAAAGAAGCAGCTCGTTATGGGCTTACTATAGAAGATGTGGAAAATGTAATTCAAACAGCTATGGGTGGAATGCCAATTACAAACACCGTCGAAGGATTGGAAAGATACACAGTCAACCTGAGATACAGCCGGGAATTAAGAGATAATATTGAATCATTAAAGAGAGTTTTAGTTCCTACTCCAACCGGTGATCAAGTCCCCATTGGTCAAATTGCCAATATTGTTACCCGCAAAGGTCCAATGGTTATAAGAAGTGAAGATACTAAACCAAATGCCTGGGTCTATGTAGATATAAAGGATATTGACGTTGGAACCTACGTAAAGAATGCTCAAAAAGTTGTACGTGAAAAGATAAAACTTCCTGCAGGTTATAACATAGTGTGGAGCGGACAGTTTGAATATATGCAGCGTGCTAACGAAAGATTGATGTATGTTATTCCATTGACTCTTTTTATAATCTTCCTAATTATTTTCTTGAATACTCGATCTCTTATCAAAGTTGCAATTGTATTCTTAGCCGTTCCCTTTTCCATGGTGGGAACATTTTGGCTGCTCTACATTCTCGGGTATAATCTAAGTATTGCTGTTTGGGTTGGTATTATCGCGTTAGCCGGACTTGATGCGGAAACTGGGGTTGTAATGCTTCTTTATTTAGATGTAGCTCTGAAAGAATGGAAGGATAAAGGAATATTAAAAACTCTTAAAGATCTGAAAGATGCAATTCATCACGGAGCTGTTAAAAGAGTTCGTCCCAAAATTATGACTGCCTCAGTTATCATAGCCGGATTGATGCCGATTATGTGGAGTCATGGCGCTGGCGCGGATGTTATGAAAAGAATTGCGGCTCCAATGCTCGGCGGTGTTGTAACTTCAGTTCTAATGGAACTGGCTATCTATCCGGTGATCTACTATCTCTGGAGATCATGGGAAATGAGAAAAGAAGCAAAACTTGAAGGAAGAATTTTTGAGAACTAATTAAAAAAGGGCTAACAACAATGAAAGAAATAAAAGCTTATATAAGACCGGATAAAGCTGAAAAAGTAATATTCGAACTTGAAATTGCGGGTGTAAAAGGAATGACGGTTATAAATGTGTCAACTTTGGGGGGATGGGTTGATCCGAAACAATCCCAGCTTTCACTCGAATATTGTGAAAAATACTGCAGCAGTATCAAAATAGAACTTGTATGTGCAGACGAAGACTATCACAAATTTATAGATATAATTCTCAACAAAGGATATACAGGACAGAAAGGTGACGGCAAAATATTCGTTTCTGATATAACAGAAGCATATAGTATTAGAACTAAAGAACAGCAGGAAGCAGCGCTGTAATAATATTTCAGGAATTGGTATGACTTATAAACCGTTGAGTATTTACACAAAGAAAAATTCACTAACAGAAAGTATCGAATATTTCTGCCGATATATTGCGAAAGATGGATACTTGACTAAAGCAAGAATTACGAAAACAACCTTTGATGATATGAGAATTAATATGTCATTACCAATTGAACATTTAACTAATAACAAAGGAGCAGTACAATGAAAACATTAAAACTTTTCGGGGCATTTTTAATAGCAACCGCGTTTCTATATGGGGCGGCTGCAATTGCTCAAGAAAAACCGGATACGACGAAAACCAATAAAATGATAAAACATGGACACCACATGATGCATGGAATGAAGCACGATTCATCGGACCAGCATAATATGCACGACATGAAAATGATGAAAGATTCAACCAATAAAATGGAAATGCGAGGAATGATGATGATGGGTGGAAAACATAAAATGGATATGGACAAAAAAGAAAAGATGAATGAAAATAAATCTCCATTAATCAGAGAAGGCGAAATTGATCTTAAAGCCATTGATGAGAATAAAGACGGCAAAGTTTATCAGTGCCAGATGGATTTTAACGTTATATCCGATAAACCTGGAACAGACCCTGAGTGCGGAATGAAATTTAAGGAAGTAACAGTAAAAGAAGCTAAAGAGAAACTTATTAAAAACGGTTTCATAGTAAAATAATAATTAATTATTAAATCATGACCAAAAGGAGTTACACAATGAACGCATTAAAATTATTTATTAAAACCGCGATGGTTTTTTCTGTAATGTTTATTCTTAGTATTACCGTATCTGCTCAGCATCAACATGACGGTGGAAGCGGCACTGGAATGGGGAACGGCTCCCAAATGCAGAATATGCAAAATATGGGAACTAAAATGGGCGACATGCAAAGTATGATGTCTCAAATGAACCATCTCATGGATAAAAGCGGTAAGATGCTGTCCATGATGCAGAACCAGAAGGATCAAATGGGAATGGGCTCTCAAATGTCGGGCATGATGCAAAACATGAACGATATGTCGAAAAACATGAAAAGTATGCTCGATCAGATGAACACCATGATGGGTGATCAAAAAATGATGGAGAACCAAGATATGAAAGAACATATGAAAGGCATGACTGACAATATGAAAACCATGATGAAAGACTATGATGGCATGCTCGACAAAATTCAGAATCTTCCAAACTCAATGAAAAAATAGGAATAAAATGAAAATTAAAAGCATTTCCCTTTTAATTTTTTCCGTCATTCTTTTTAACGGTGTATCTTTTGCTCAAGAGGGCTGGTCGGTTTCGACCGGCCTTCAATACTCCGGCGGAAATTATTATTACAATAGCTACAGTAAACTCTTCTCTTTTTATGGAGGAGTCAGTTATCAAT
>PGYS01000166.1 GCA_002839795.1 Ignavibacteriae bacterium HGW-Ignavibacteriae-3
AGGAAAAGAACCTCTTTACTATACAATGTGGGAAATCACCCGACGCTTTTTACGTCCACTGGTCCCGCGCTTGCACGGGAACCCGCCATAGGCGGATTGAGGCCTGTAATACACGCCGTGAGTAGAAAACCCTATAGTTTACTATTAGTTCTTTTTTATAAATGACACGGCAGCGCGGAAAAGTTAAGATGGATTGGATGTAAATTTGGAATCGTTTAAAAGAAGCTTGATCTTTTTGATTTTATCTGTTGCTTGGATGCTGAATTCGCGGTATTTATTTTTTTCTACAAATAAATCATATGCAATATTTAATGCCGCGATGATGGCTATTGTATCTTTTGTCTGATCAGGTAATTCTTCCTTGGTCTCTTCCATCATCGTATTGACATATTCAGCTAATTCGGCAGCAATTTCCTGATTTTCTACCAGCAATGAATATTCTTTATCAAAAATTTTTACTTTCAGCTTCTTTTTTTCGTTCATTTTAGATCTTTTCCATCCTCAAACTAGTTTAAGAACGCAAATGATAGTCAATTTTTGCTATCAGTTCGTTTATTTTGTTCTTAAGCGCTTCTTTCTCCTCTAGATTAAAGTTTTCGCCTCCTAAGAGGTTCTCACCATTGAATATAGATTTGCTAACCTTCGATTCGATCTCCGAAATTTTCTTTTTCAGAGCGTCATTTTCTTTTTCCAGTAAAACAATTCTGTTATTTAAGGCTTGATTGGCTTCAATTAAATCATTCCCCTTCTGAAGGAAATAATAGATTTGCTTTTCGAGCGCTGTCAGCTCATCATTGAACAAATCATATTTCGAAGTCTCCGACAATCACGCGCCTCTTAATTTTGCGTCAAATTTTTGCTCAACAGCTTTTATTGTCTTCGTGAAAATTTTTTCTATTTCTTCTTCAGTCAATGTTCCCCCAAAATCATAGTACTCAAGTTGAAAAGCAAGACTTTTTTTACCTGAACCTAAGCTTTCACTTTGAAAGATATCAAATAACTTTACATTATGCAACAAGTTAGAACCATGTTCCTTTATTACTTCGATAACCCTTTCCGATCCAATTCCCGCATCCAGAACAAAGGCACAATCCCTGAAAACCTTCGGAAATTTCAGTAATTCCTTAAATGACTTCTTAGGAACCGGCACCTGTTTCAATATATTAAGATCAGACATAAAAACGATCACATCCTGGTTAATATCGAATAATGAGCAGATCTCCTTTTTAATCATACCGCAATAGCCGATCTCCTGCCCAGCAGCTTTAATTGAGAGGCAGTATTCCAAATATTGCGAATGCTCCTCCGATGCGATAAAATTAAATTCAACTTTTGGCAGAATGACCTCTATAAAAGAGGAAACAAAACCCTTCATTTCAAATATATCCTGCTGACGGTCTTTATCGTACCATTCAGTTCTTACAGCATTCCCGGTGAGGGCAACCAGCAGTTGCTCAGTCTCCGTAAAATCATCGAAACTTTCTATTTTTGAATCACTTATCTTTTCGAATGTCTTCCCGGTCTCAAACAGTTGAAGATCTTTTTCATTTACTTTTAAATTATTTGAAATGGTTGTGAGCATTCCAGGCAGCAGCGAGGGACGAAGATGAGACATCTCACTGCTTTGGGGATTCAGTACATGAACAGGTTTGCCGAAACGGTTTGCAGTTTCATCACTTAGCAGAGAATTGGTAATTATTTCATAGAAGCCGAGAGAATTAAGTACCACTCTTACTTTATCGACGAAAGCTGAATGATCAACCTTCTCTTCAAGTGTTACAGATATCTTGCTGACTTCCGGAATTTTGTTATACCCGTAAATTCTTGCAATCTCCTCGATCAGATCTATTTCCCTTTCAACGTCATGTCTGTAAAGCGGAATCACTGCAGTTAATCCATCATCAGTCTTTTTCTTTATTTCGAATCCCAGACGTTCGAGAATTGCCATGACATCTTTTTCATCTATGTGATAGCCGAGAATCTTATCTATTCGTGCGAAACGAAGACCGGTTTCTTTTCTCTTTAATTTGAGCGGATAGGCATCTATCTCTCCTGACAGTATCTGACCGCCGCCTGTCTCCTGTATCAGACCGGCGGCTCTCTGTGCAGCCCAAACAGTTATTTCGGGATCAGTACCTCGTTCGAACCGGTATGAAGCGTCTGTGGATAATCCAAGCTGCTTGGCAGTCTTTCTAACGGAGGATGGATTGAAAAACGCGCTCTCGATTAGAATATTTTTAGTGGATTGAGTAACCTCTGAATTCTCCCCTCCCATTACGCCGGCAATCGCAACCGGGATCTTAGAATCGCAGATCATCAGATCTTCAGGACGGAGAGTTCTCTCTTTTGAATCGAGTGTAGTAAACTTGAGATCATTTCCTGCGGAGCGAACCACAATTTTATTACCGCTTAATTTATCCAAATCGAACGCATGAAGAGGCTGACCGACTTCATGCAGAATAAAGTTAGTCACATCGACAACATTATTAATGGGACGGGATCCGATGCTCCTGATTCTTTTCTTCAGCCATTCAGGTGATTCCTTGATCTGAACATCAATAACAACTTTGCCAATATATCTCGGGCAATTTACCGCATCAATTATTTCAACCGACGCAAGATCAGATGATTTTTTATCTGATTCGCTTAGATTAATTTCAGGGTATTTAAGAGGACGGTTGAACAGAGCCGACAGATCGCGTGCGATTCCAATGTGGCTGAGGGCATCCGCCCTGTTGGGAGTTATTGCGATCTCCATTATTACATCATTCAATCCGAGGATGTCTGACACAGGTGTTCCCTCTTTAACGGAAGGATCAAGGACCATAATTCCTTCATGATTCTCGCTGATATTAAGTTCGCGTTCTGAGCATATCATACCGGATGAAACTTCGCCGCGTATTTTGGCCTTCTCTATTTTAAATTTACCGTTGGGAATTACAGCCCCGACTTTAGCGAACACAATTTTCTGTCCTGTTGCAACATTCGGGGCGCCGCAGACTACATTGAATTCTTCATTTCCGTCGCTCACCTTGCAGAGTGATAATTTATCAGCGTTGGGATGTTTTTTCGCTTCAACCACATAGCCCGCAATAATATTTTTAAAATTTGCGGCCTGATCATCAACTTCCTCAACTTCCAATCCGGCATAAGTTAATTTATCCAGTATCTCATCGAGAGAGACATCTTTCAAATCGATATATTCGTTGAGCCAATTAAGAGAAATTTTCATTTTATCACCGTTAAACTGCAATTAAAATTGAGTCAAAAATCTTTTATCGTTATCAAATAAAATTCTTATATCGCCGATGCCGTATTTCAGCATCGCAGTTCTTTCGACACCCATACCGAAAGCATATCCGGTATATTTTTCAGGATCGATGCCGACGTTGATAAGAACATTCGGATCAACCATTCCGCATCCCAATACCTCAAGCCATCTTCCTTCTTTTCCTTTCGGCTGCCACCATACATCCATCTCTGCGCTAGGTTCTGTAAACGGAAAGAAGCTCGCACGGAAGCGGTACTTTACATCCTGTCCGTAAAATTGTTTGGCGAACGCAACAAGAGTCCCCTTCAGTTCTGCGAAAGTGACATCGGTATCAACATAAAGACCCTCAACCTGATGAAAGAGGCAGTAGCTTTTGGCGCTGATTGCCTCGTTGCGGAAAACCTTTCCCGGCATAATAGCTCTAAGAGGAGGCTTTTTATCAGTCATTAATCTTACCTGAACCGGAGACGTATGTGTCCGGAGTAAAAATTTATCCGTGACAAAAAAAGTATCCTGCATATCTCTTGCAGGGTGATCCTCCGCAAAATTCAATGCCTCAAAGTTATTGTAATCGGATTCAAGCTCGGGTCCTTCATAAACCGAAAAGCCCAGTCCCTTAAAGATGTTTTTGATTTCATCAAGAGTTTGTGTAAGAATATGCCTGCTTCCGATAGTATGAGTTCTGCCGGAGAGTGAAAGATCCTCAATGCTTTCGGAAATATCATCCTTATTCTTCAGAGAATCACGCACTTCGTCAAAACGTGATTGTGTATGTATCTTAAGCTGATTAAGGGCCTGACCTACAACGCGTTTATCTTCCTTTGAAACATCCTTGAGAGATTCGAAAAGCTGTGATACTAATCCTTTTCGGCCTAAATACTTGATACGCAGTTCTTCGAGAGAGGCATGGTCGTTTACCCTGAGCAGATCTTCGTCGAAACTTTTCCGGGTTTCATCAATTCTGTTAATCATATCTGTAGTCCCGAGAACCTGCCTCCATACCAAAGGTATGTAAACCGGCAGGAGAGTTTAAAAAAATCCCTCCCGGAACCTTTTAAACCATTCCGGGAGGGAGAAAATTAGTTAATGGCAAATTTTACTATATCGGTAAAAGCTTGAGGATTTTCAACGGCCATACTTGCTAATAACTTTCTATTGATGGTAATGCCTTTTTTATCGAGGGCATTAATAAGACGAGAGTATGTAGTTCCGTTCAATCTTGCTGCGGCATTAATTCTGACGATCCAGAGCGAGCGGTATTCTCTCTTTTTAAGTTTGCGGTCTCTATAGGCATGCTGCAAACCTTTTTCAACTGCGGTTTTAGCAATGGTATACACATTGCCCCGGGCACCCCAGTAGCCCTTCGCCATTTTAAGAATCTTTTTACGCTTTGCTTTAGAAGCCGCGTGGTTTACTGACCTTGGCATGGTTTTACTTTCTCCTTATTGAATTAATCTGGTAATACGCTTCTGTTCCGACGCGGAGACCAGTGTGGATTTTCTCAATCCTCTTTTTCTCTTTGTAGATTTGGAAGTTAGTATGTGTGATTTAAAAGCTTTATTTCTTTTGATCTTTCCGGATGCGGTTTTACGGAATGTTTTAGCCGCTCCGCGATTACTTTTCATCTTTGGCATTTGTTCACCTGTTTATTTTTTCTTTTTGCTTTTTGACGGTGCTAATATTGCGTGCATTGCCCTTCCTTCGAACTTCGGCTCCTGTTCCACCTTTGCCACATCTGCGAGCCGGTCCAGGAATTTTCTAAGCAATGTTTCGCCAATTTCTGTATATGCTAATTCCCTGCCCTTAAATATAACTGAAACTTTTACTTTATCTCCATCCTCAATAAAATTAACAGCATGTCTTGCTTTGAAGTCAAAATCATGAGTATCCGTATTCGGGTGTAATCTTATTTCTTTGAGAACACTAACCTGTTGTTTTTTCTTCTGAAGTTTTTCCTTTTTCTGCAGTTCATAAGAAAATTTACCGTAGTCAATAATCTTGCAAACGGGCGGAGTGGCCTGGGGAGCAATCTCCACAAGGTCCATCTGTGCTTCTTCAGCCCTTTTTAACGCCTCTTTAACCGATACAACACCGATAGCTTCTCCATCGGGTCCTATGAGTCTTACTTCAGGAATTCTAATTTCCTGATTGACTCGATATTTGATTTGACTAATGGAATACCTCGCTTATTTGTAATTAATTCTGTTTTTTATCTCTTCAGTAATTTCATTTATAAAATCCTGAAGCGGAACGCTTCCTTTATCTCCAACTTTGTGCTGACGAACCGAAACCGTTTCCGCTTCCTGCTCTTTTTCGCCCACTATAAGCATATAGGGAACCTTTTGCGTTTCCCAGTCGCGAATCTTATAACCAATCTTTTCGTTCCGTTCGTCAAACTCTATACTAATATTATTTGCTTTTAATTCATCCGCGACTTTTTTGCCGTATCTTCCGTATTTAAATCATACCATTGTTAGTTTTTACAAACTGAGAAACGGGTTTGCTTGTATGATTAAAAGAATTTCGTTATATTAACAAGGAAGGATTGTTCAAAATGGAGGAAATCATGAAATCATTGGTTGTATTAGATTCTTACTTCGGGAATACCGAAGAATTGGCGCAAGCGGTAGGCAAAGCGCTCGGTACGGAAAAAACCGTCAATCTGGTACG
>PGYS01000023.1 GCA_002839795.1 Ignavibacteriae bacterium HGW-Ignavibacteriae-3
CCCTGCCAGTAAAGCCCTAGCTCAAGACCCCCTCCCTGCCAATATAAACCTCCTTGCCAGTATAAACCTCCCTGCCAGTAAAGACCTCCCTGCCAGTACAATCCACCCTGCCAGTATAAACCTCCCTGCCAGTACAGTCCGGGATAGGGCACATTCTCAAGCTGTTTGGTGGAGAATGCTTCGGATAGATATACAATCTGCATTCCGAGAAGATGATACCAGAAATTATTGACCGCATCGACTATTTGTGTTGCATCCACAGCGGGATGATACATACCATTGGTCTGATCTGCTACGACACTCATCAGATCCTTGCTGATACTCGAGTTGAAGCCGATTGTATAAATTTCTGTTTTAGTACCCTTGATATTCGGCAGTACGTCACTGATTCTGGGAGAACTGAATTCCTCTCCGGTTGTAAAGAGGATTTCAGCCCATCTGTTGTTTGGATTTCCGCCGGCTGTAAAAATGCTCTGAGCTTTGGTAATCCTTTGAGCAATATTCCCGTCACCCCCGGAAGTCAATGCCGAAATATAATTTTTAACCTGTGTTCTGGAATTATCATCCACAATTTTTACGAAATCCAAAACATTTGTAGACGAATTTACAACTGCAATCCTGTCATTCACCCTCAGCTTGGAGACAAGCCCCACTGCTGCCCTTTTGGAAGGTTCAAAAGCCCCATAGTTGGAAGAATAATTACTGGAACCGTCAAAAACCAGAACTATATCAATTCCATCACTTGCCAGGCTGTTATATAAAGTTTCAATGCCGGCGACATCACCTTGCGGATTAGCAGGATCGGTATAGAAAAATAGTGAACTCTTTTTTGTCTCCCCTTTTTTAATTTTCCCGTACATAGTCATTTCTTCATTGCCGTCACCCATAGCCGGTACATAAGTTTCGCCGTCACCCGGATTATATAAATCGCCCAATCCGGAAAGGTGTCCTATTTCATGAGTAGCAACATTTTGCATATCGAGATTATCAGGATTTCCGTCAGCTGCCCAGCCGACAGGAATTCCATTGTTTTTTATGTTGGCGTTATATGCAATGTCAACATCTGACAATTCCCCGTTAATGGCATTATAACGTACTCTGGCGACAGCTATGACATTATCCGGAACCCCTGTAATTGTGGTCCAATCCTGAACCCAAACATTATTGTTAATTCCGTCAGGATCTCCTCCCCATTTACTTGAAATATCGTTTGCTGCATTATGAGTATAATTCAGCTGAGGCAATTGACTCCATGTGGAAAATCCGGCGTGTATTCCCTCTCTCAAATCTGCGGGTAATTGAGGATCAATGGAATAAGTAGTTCCTTGCGCCGGCCAGTGTAATGGAATGCCTGAATTTGTTCTATTAATTATATAATGATTCCCATAGGCTTTGGTAGCTCCCGTAACAAATAGATTCTTAAGTGCATCATAAGTGTCCCGTAATTTTGTGATGCTGTTCAGATTAGTTGTTCCTCGCGCAACAAAAATTGCCACCAGGATTTCGGTTGAGTCTCCGGGCGCAAGATCGAATGGACCTGAAGAGATCAGGCTTCTTCTGTCGCCGGGGTTGGAATCTATCCAGCCGGCTCCGGTTACCGGATCCCCGCTCAATGGAAATAAAGTTGCCTGACCCGTCGTTGGATCGACATAAGGTGTATTATTAGATCTGATGCCCTGCATAAAGTAATATGCCTCTTGTCCATTGGCCGGATCGCCGTATGGATTACCGCCGCCATTAGTATAAAATGATGTCGATTGAGAATTTTTTCCTGCGCTGGACAATGCTCCTTTCAATAATGCCATACCGACTGCGGGGGGTGCAGAACCGTAACCTGGAATATTATAGTTGTTTGTCAGGGGGTCAAAATCTGTTCCATTGTAAGTATACTCCATGTCGCGGGCAGCGTCAAAACCGACCAGATCATCAAACGGATAACCGACATCTGAATCGTTCCAGAATGAAAGAAATGTTTTATTCCAAGTAGAGTTACTTTTATTGAAGACCTTATATTTTACAAATACAACATTATTGAATTCCGGAGAATTATTATATGCGTAAACTGTTTGGTGAACTTCCGCACCAAGAGGTTGAGTTCTAAATGCCTGGTGTCCTGTTGGATCGGCATCATTATAAACTGAATATAAAGTTTGATCACCGATTAATTGAGGAGAGCCGTCATTATTAAGAGGCGCACCCGGAGTAACTTTCCATTGCATATAGTCTGCATCGGTTGTAAGAGTTGAACTGGATATACTCAAAACCCGGTAATTCTGGCTGTTAGGATCAGACCCTACGGGACCGTTACGAAAATCTGTTCCGTAAGCGGTTGCGGCCACTCTGGTTTCACCATTGACAGTTGCGCCAATCCACAACCCTGCCGCAAATACGGCTGTCTTCCCTTGGCCCTTCGGCCATTCAAGACCCGCGTTCCCAGTAAATGGATCCCGTGCGATTACACCTCTGGAATTTACCCACATCGAAATATTATTTACATCAATCTTTTTCTGGCCCAGTGTGAAATCTGTATACGCAGTTAGTGATATAAGTGTGATAAGAATTAAATTTATGTTGAAAAACTTCCTCATGGCGCCCTCTGAGTTAAAATCAAATTTTAAAATATTTTTATATAAATTGATCTTGAATAACTATTTCACGCTTTCCATATAACTTTTAATCTGTGCTTTTATAGAGTTGATATGAACACTGCGGACGGGCATCTCTTCCATGGCATTTGAGGTACTTTGAATTGTAATTTTACCTTCGTTTCCATTTAATACCTTAAAATCAGCATTCCGTGAATCTTTCTTGAGAAAAACAAGAACCTCCTCATTCACGTAGAACTTGGGTATATCACTATATAATTCTCCCACATTCCCGATCTCACCTCCAAGCGATGTGATTTCAACCGAACCGCTACCGCTGTTCCCTTTCAGATATTCACTTACGTGTAAAGTTGACCTTGTATAAATCCTTGTTTTATTTTCATTCCAATCGGATTTATTGAGGACAACTCTTCCTGTCAGAATTACATCAGCTTCATTTGACATTAATTCTATTTTCGAGAGTTCATTTAGAGCGACTCTTTCGGCGGTGACTGCGGATGATACAGTAGAAGGAGCCCGAAATTTTGAAGGCACATCCTGCGCGAAAGATGTCAGGTTTATTCCCCCGATGAAAAGAAAGACAATGAATAATTTATTTGGGATTGGCATGACTGCTGACTCCATTAAATATATTTATGCGTAGTTAATTAAAGTGAGGCTCTCTATGGCCTTGCCTCGGTTAAATATTTGGACAACATCTCCTATTTATAACTAAAAAAATATTTGATTTTGAAAGTGTTTAGCTAATACCTCAAACTTAATTGGGTCAAATAATGTGGACAATTTGTAATATTATAATCAGATAATATGTCTTTAATAATTTAATGTCAAGTAACATATTATTATGTAGAGTATTTTTAGTTGAAAATTTTGAAATAACAGATATCAGGAGTCCTCTCCCCTCTGTTATACGAAATCAATTCAAATAGATCATTAATACGCCGGAATTTTCATCTGATATTCCTTTAAGCTGTATCATGAAACGGTTAAAGTTAAGAGATGTAATCCTATGCTCTGCATTAAAATGATTATATTAATTTTTCCTTGTTTAACTAGAGCCTTGAATGGCAGGCAGCATTGTCCGATCAATAAAGTACAAGTGTAGAATTAAATCACAAAATGCTTTAGATTCCATTCACGAAATAATTACTCTTGTCATCACTGATGCTTTCTAACTCGATTTATAGGAAATTGCCCGTGAAAAGACTGCTAATTGCAATTTTAGTTATAATTTTTGTATCAAACATTTGGCCTCAATCCCCGAATGAAAACTGGATCGTTGTTTCTACCGATAAGGACCAGACAACATTCATAAATGTCAGCGGTTTATCAATTTACACAGGCCCGGAGATTTTTGTGTGGGCATTGCAGGAATTAAACGCGCCATTGTCAATGGAGGATGTGAGCGGAGAAATATTTAAAGTCCGAACTTATTATCATATCAATAAATCGTTAAATAGATACAGCATAATTCAGATTATTTATTATGATGTGGAAAGCAATGTTTTGAAGCAGTACAAGTATGAGCATAAATATGACGCACCTGATTTAAAATTCAACAACCCCGTGGTTCCCGGCTCCGAGGTTTATTATATTTTAAAGAAATGTCTCGAGTTTATTTAGACCTGACGAATAAACAAGGATTAATATTTAGTAATCGATCTCATCTTTTAATATGTGCACACCTCCGATAAGATTCATCTGCTGAAGAATATTGTCTCTCCTGTTAATCAGATAAGAAGTGGGAGTCCTGGGATCGCGCTTTTGAGGATTTGGCAGGATTGCTATAATTGTTGCGGCTTCCGAAGCATTCAGTTTTGAAGAAGTCTTTTTATAATAAGTCATTGATGCGGCTTCGATTCCGTATATACCATTGCCTGTTTCCGCTAAGTTGATGTACACTTCCATGATCCTTTCCTTGCTCCAAAGCAATTCCAGCAACAGCGTATAATAAGCCTCAATCCCTTTGCGAATTAAATTTTTACCCGGATTCAGAAAAAGATTTTTAGCAAGCTGCATGGAAACCGTGCTGGCACCTCGGACCTTGTTACGTTTGAGATTTTTCTTCCGTTCATTCTCTTTTATCGCCTTTTCGATCTGATCGAAATCAAATCCGAAGTGCTCAAAAAATTTTTGATCCTCGGAGGCAATTACCGCCAATACCGCATATTTGGAAACCTTCTGAATATTAACTGATTTCTGATTCACATCCGAAACCGAAAATAATCCGGAAAGCGGGCTGGTTTTTGAATTAATAAACGCCGAGACAGGCGGGTCAACGAATCTAAAAAATAGAATTACAAATATTGAGATGGCAGTATACAGCAGGAAAAGTGAAGCACAAAATTTTATTATTCGCCAGATGATTTTCATAATTCCGGTATTGATTATTTTACTTAATATTATTTCCGAGTCCATCCATCAATTCAATTTACAAATCATGCCGGTCGGCCTAAATTTCGACCGGCTATTAAAATTGTGAAATCACAGAATTTTAATATTCAATGCAAATTAGAACTAAATGTTCTTAATTGTTGTTAGATAATTAAGAATTTGAATAATTATGTGCAAATGAATAACTTGTTTATAAATTAATCCAAAAAACACAAAAATAATCCAAGAGGCAAAAATGATATCCGAAAAAATGCAAAAAGCATTGAATGACCAAATTAACGCAGAACTATTTTCATCATATTTATATCTTTCAATGGCAGCATATTTTGAGAGTGAAAATTGGAATGGTTTTGCAGCGTGGATGAAAGCGCAGTCAAGTGAAGAATATGCTCATGCGATGAAATTCTACAAATATGTTAATGATGTTGAAGGAAAAGTATCTTTAGATGCAATTGAAAAGCCGAAAGCCAGCTGGAAATCACCTCTACAGGTTTTCGAGGAAGCACACAAGCATGAAATTTATATTACTGACCGGATTAACAAGCTCGTGGCGCTTGCCATGCAGGAGAAGGATTATGCTACCAACCTCTTTTTGAACTTCTTTATCAATGAACAGATTGAGGAAGTATCCACCGTAGCCCAGATTGTACATAAATTCAATCTGCTGAGCGACAATAAAACATCCCTTTTCCTGCTGGATCGTGAACTAGGCATGAGAGCCCAATAGGCGGAATACTTGAGAGGCGGCTGAAAAGCCGCCTTTTTATTTTTAAAAAGATTTTTTCATTAACTTATTTTTTATTATTTTTCGCCACCAAAAATTGAATCAAAGAGGTTTTTACATGGCTAGAAAATGTCAGTTATCTGGCGTTGGTGTAACAAGTGGTCATAGCATTTCTCATGCACACAATAAGAGCAAAAGAAGATTTTTGCCAAATTTACAGAAAAAGAGAATTTGGGTTAAAGAATTGAATAAATTCGTTACCGTAAAAGTTACCGCTGCCGCTTTAAGAACTGTTTCGAAAAACGGAACCGCCGAAATTGCAAAACTCGTTAGATCAAAGAAAATTAAAACGAGATAAAAATTGCTTAAGTGCATCATTTAACCCTCGTAATGTACGAGGGTTTTTTGTTTTAAAGGATGATTGATTTTGATTGCGGCCCAACATAACTTAGACCGCAATATTCATCGAGGTGATTTTGTCCAAATCTTATTCATTTCTTTTCATCGGTTTTGCTGCAGTCCTTTCACTCGCAATAAATTTTTCCATTATTAACGGGCAGCCCATCCCGCGGCAGAAATTACAGTTCTACAATGAGTCTGCCGAATCGATCGTCCGCGCAGCATTAATAGAGCAAAGGGGATACGGATGGCTCCGGGAATTGTGCGCGATCGGACCCAGATTAAGCGGGTCGGAAAATTCGCTCAAGGCAATTTATTGGGCTGAAGAAAAAATGAAATCTCTCGGGTTCGATAGCGTATGGCTGCAGCCGGTTATGGTACCTAAATGGGTTCGCGGTAAAACGGAAAAGGCATCAATTTCCTATTCCAAAAAATATAAGAATAAAAAGCTGACAATAGTTTCATTTGGCGGCAGCATTGGAACCCCCCCCACCGGAATTTCTGCAGAGGTTATTGAAGTGAAAAGCCTTGATGAAGTAAAGTACCTGGGAGATAAAGCCAAAGGAAAAATTATTTTTTATAACCGGTCATTCGATAACGGATTGTTAAATACTTTTGAGGGCTACGGCAAAGCAGTCGATCAGAGAATTAACGGTGCGATTGAAGCGGCCAGGCATGGGGCGGTCGCAACTATTGTCCGCTCTGTTCAATCCGGTATCGATAATATCCCGCACACCGGAGTTATGAATTATGAAGAAGGAATAAATAAAATTCCGGCGGCAGCAATCGGAATACGGGACGCCGATTTTTTAAGTAACGCATTAAAAGATGAGCCGGCATTAAAAATAAAGATAAATATGGATTGCCAAATCTTTCCTGATGTTCAGTCATATAATGTAATCGGACAACTTACCGGTTCCGTTAAGCCGGAGGAAGTAATTGTTGTGGGAGGACATTTTGACAGCTGGGATAAAGGCTGCGGAGCCCATGATGACGGAGCGCCGTGCATTCAGACAATGGAGGCGCTGGATCTGATTAAGAGAACTGGAATTAAACCTAGAAGAACTATCCGCTGCGTTCTATTCATCAATGAAGAGAACGGATTGCGAGGTGGAATTGAATACGGCAGGTTTTCAGGCATCTCAAACGAAATTAATCTGGCGGCTATAGAATCCGACCGGGGTGCCTTCACACCACGCGGTTTTAATGTAACCACAGATTCCCTAACATTCAGGAGACTTCAGGATTGGCTGCCGATATTAAATAAAGCGAATATCGATTGGATCCGGCCCGGCGGCAGCGGCGGTGATGTGGCCCAGATAAAAAACGCGAAAGCCTTATTTGGATATGTCCCGGATGTCCAGCGCTATATGGATCTTCATCATTCAGATAATGATATTTTTTCTGCGGTACATCCGCGCGAGATGGAACTTGGATCAGCGGCTATTGCAATTTTGAGTATGCTATTAAGCGAGGAAGGATTATAAAATAGTCCCGCCTTTCTGGGCGGGACTATTTTAGATTTTGTTAACGTCTTCTTTCAGATGATCTGCCGCTTTCTTTCGGCTGATTTCTGCCGGAGCTGTTATCATTGCCTCTTTCCATCCTTGGAGTAGGTCTTTCATAATTTGATTCCCGGCGCTCTTCAATTTTTCTCTCCGGCCCGGATGGTCTTTCACTTCTGTCCGGCCTTTCATAAACAGGCTGACGTTCCGGTGCACTTTCCCGTCTTACTCTTTCTTCACGGTTCCTCTGAGCAGGCTCCGCTTCCGGTCTTTCACTTCTTTTATTTTCCGATTCAATTCTGGTTCGCTCTCTCTCTGTATCTCTTTTAATCTGATCGGAAGACTGATTTCTAATCGACTCCTCACGTATGCGCCCCTCATCTCTCCTCGTGTCACGTTCAACATTTATATCCCGATTTCTTTCAGTTGCCCGATCGGTAATTACGGTCCTGCCGTCTTCACGGTCGGAACTAATCACAATTTTTTCTCTGTCAAGAGATGAGCGGTTCTCGCCGCGCTTCAGATCAAATTTATCTGTTGTACGGCCATTAGCAACTTCCCTATCCGAAGGGCGATAAGCATAAACCCGATCTCCATTATTTCCTCTGCTCCTCTGATATTCCCTTAAATTATCAACTCTTGAGATATCTCTTTCATTGATCCGGTAACCACCCCTCCTTTCGATAAATGATCTGTCAATGCCGCCGTTTATAATTCTATCCCGTTCAGAATAATAATTTGTCCTGTATTTGGTCCCGGAGAATATTTTCGCGCATCGTTTTTCGTCAAGGTAATAGCGGTAAACTCTGTGATCATAAAAATGACCATAGTTAACAAAATTCCAGTATCTGTAATTTGAATGCCATCCAATTGAGAAATAAATCCCCAGATTGATTCTAAAACTCGCATATGGAGGAAGGGGTGCCCACCCTATATAATTGTTATCATAACGCCACTCAACCCATGCAGGTGCCCATTCATAGCCGGGAATCCATATCCATCCGTAATAATCATCCAGATACCATCTTCCATAATGATAAGTCGCCCAGCCAAATGGCTCAAAGGAATCCCAATGCCAGCCGTCAGACGTCCAGCTCCATCTGCCATTTGAGTATGGACGCCAATTTCTGTTTATCCTGTTCGGACGCCATACTATCAGTTCATTATCAAGCTCCATCCACTCACCGTATGGCTGCAGAGAAGAATAAAAGAAGCCGATAGAAATCCCCGGAGCCGGTTTTGCATCTAATCTAATGCTCATTAAAATAAAAAGAGCAAATATTAATAAAATTGTCTTTTTCATGATTCACCTCACTTAATTGTTGCTAATCCAATATTGCAAGGAATGTGCCATTAAAATAGTTGAAAAATCGTCAAATTGATTTCAATATGATTATATATTGTGCAGTGAATAAGACAGATAATATAATTTTGAATACAAATTAATACAGTATTTCCGATCAATTAAAAGATCATCATACTTATTTTTGTAGATTAATTCCAGAGGAGAATAAAATGGTTCATCAATTTTTTATTGATAAAAGAGTGCACGAGGGGCTGACTTTTGAACAGTATATGGGAAAATTCAAAGCGGAGGCAGAAAAAGAAGAAACGGCAGATCTTTCGGATGAGGAAAAGGAAGACAGGAAGATGACATATTTAAACTATCAGAGATCGACCAGAATTTTAAGGACTTATAATGCCGATAACGAACTTGTTAATCTCATTACAAATATTTCGAGTCCGATGATCTGGATGGTAATCTCCGAAATGTGGTGCGGTGACTCTGCACAAAATCTCCCTTACTTAGCAAAAATGGCTGAAATAAATCCGTTAATTCAATTAAGGATTATTATGCGTGATTCCAATCCTGATATTATGGATCTATTTCTCACGAACGGCGATTCCCGCAGCATACCAAAATTGGTGGCATTTGATGAGTACGGCAATGAATTATTCCAATGGGGCGCCCGCCCTAAGGAAGCTCAGGAATTGGTGTCGAAACTTAAAATTGAAGGAATGGAGAAAAAGAATTATCTTCAGCAATTGCATTTATGGTATGGCCGGGACAGGGGTAAAACCTTGGAAAAAGAATTTTCGGATATTTTAAGTTCGTCTGATAACACTTTGCTTTCGGCTATATTTGATTATTCTCAGAGCCGGCAATAATTTCAATAAATATTGAAGTTTAGGTCAATTATTTTCCGGGGATTTTAAACTCGACAGTAATTGTCGCGTTTGATTCCACCGGTAATCCGTTAGTTCTACCAGGAATAAACTTTGTTTTTCTAATAGCTTCCTGAGCGGCTTCATCGCAACCTAATCCAATCCCTTTCAGGATCTGTGTTTTGGTAACAATCCCATCTGTACTTACTGTCGCAATTATTTTCACGATTCCCTCCAATCCGTATCTTAGTGCGTGTTCCGGGTAGACAAGACTATCCAGGACCGCTCTTATTCCTCCTATTGGAACGGGACATTCCTGTGCGTCACAAATTATTTCATCTTCATTGTTAGTAGCGATCGCTTCATCAGCTTTTAACTCCATATTCTCCTTACCAGATACCTGCTGATCAGAAACAGCCGTCAAATTGTTTTTCTCTGTTGCCGATGAAGTTTGATGGGGGGCAGGTAATGCCGTCAGAATATTTCCTGAAATTGCCGTCACCGATTCTGATTTAAACTTCTGTTTATTTATTAACTGGCCGGAGGAATAAGAGAGTAATTCTACGAGTTCCCCGCCGACGGAATATTTTCTGCAGGCGCCCTCCTTAATCCCCTTTTGTACAAAATACTCCTCCTTCAAAAGTCCGGATTCATAATATTCCCTAACAAATCCGTCAAGTATACCCTGACTATAATTTTTCTCCGCCCATATTTTACCGTTAGAATAATATGAAATTGCAGCACCGTCCAGTACATCATTAACATATGAGACTTCAGATTGGACCGTCCCATCGGGAAAATAACTTTTAACTATACCGTTCTGAGCAAGACTGATCTGGACAATTATCAATAAAGGAATAATAATCCGGCATATATTTATTATCATTTTGTTTTATCTCACAATAGCTAATTTTTGAGTCGTATGAATGGATTCAGATCCTTTTTTAGAAATGATTTTGTAAAAATATACTCCATTGGCAATTAAATCACCATCGTTGTCCTTTCCATCCCAAAATATTTTATTGAAATCGTATCTCAATTCCGAGGCGGTAAGATTGAACTGCTTAATCATTCTCCCGGTTAATGTATAGATATTTATTTTCAGTTCATCCGGAATCTGCGTGAGTTTAAATGTGAAATATGTCTGGTCGCTAAATGGATTTGGAAAATTATAAACATTAAATATCTGAAGATCATTATGCACAGAAAATTTACGCACAATTCCAGCAGTATCAATTATTGTCCCGGTGGCATTTTTCCAGACTACTTTCAAATTATACGCGCCTGATCCTAGTACGGGTTGATAATCGATTATAAATTTCGGATTTGAGGCCGCGAAAGAATAGCTCAGTGCCGGATTATTCCGTATTGATATTTTTTTATTGTTCAAAAATAATTGAATAGCGGAAGTATCCTGCACAGGAATGAGAGATTGATCATTCAGCTCCACCCTTATATTCGGTTTCGGAGAGATAAAATCCCCATCGATAATATCTGAGCCGTCGAATGTAAGTTTAACGGCGGCAGGTTTTGTATTTGATCTAACAAAGATGGGTACCGAATAGAAATTATTATCCTTGTAAAGTTCAGTTATTTTATTTTCCGGATCGATATTAATATTGAACTGCAATACCCCGGTTACATTTGATGTATTATAGTTCACATTAAACTGTTTGTATTTATCGGCTCCAATAGAATCCACGACTTGTTCAAATATTTTATCACGCGAGTTGTCTTTTTTTACGATTTCAACATTGGTTTTAAAATTTTCAGCTCTTGATTCACCAACATTGTAAACTTTAAAAGAAAGATTTGCTGTTTCGCCCTGTTCGAGTGTGTCTTTAGCTATGGAGACGACCTGGTAGTTTGTTGCGAGTTCGGGAACGCTTGTAAAATTGACTCCAACCGATTTTAAAGTAGGAGATTCTTTATCACTATTAGCAATCATTTTTACTTTAAACCGGAGATGAGGATAAATTGAGGCGTCTATACTTGTCAGACTTTTGGTGCTATCCTTCAAATCCATAATTTGTAAGGTGTCGGTTTTACCATCACTTTTTTCTACAATAGGAAAAAGCAACAGCTGAGCTCCTGCCGGAATAGATTTTGAGACGGTAACATCCTTCCATTTAGCTGAATTTGTGATAGCGGGTAAAATGACAGTTCCTGAATCTGCTGGAATCATCCTATTCATTTCAATTATTGCCTGCCCCTCATAAATCTTTTTATATACTTCCGGTACACTTCCCTTCGCTGCGCCCTTTCTTCCTATCATACACCAGGATTCTCTGTATCCGACATTATTAATATACTGACTTCCCAAAGTTTCAATCGCTTTTCTCACCGGAGTTCCCGTACTAAATCCCAATACAGATTGTGCCCCGTCATCACAGATAGTAAGTGCCAGTACAGAGCCAACGGCGAGTGAATCAATATATTGCTTTAATAATATACCCGAACTGGCGGATGGATAAAGAAAATATCTAAACGAATATGGAGCTAATGTTAAGGTATCCAGCCGTGCAGTAGCAATTCCCCAAAAAAAGGAATTTGGCAAATTTTCCTCGGAGTTGATCTTTAAGGATGCGAACTTACCTTCATTTGAACCGGCAGAAATCAAACTTAATGATTTATTTTTATTTTCAAGTTTTAGGACAACTTCAGCTGAATCATAAATGATAGATTTGCTTATTATATCATTATTCATTGACGATGAGTGAAGATACCATTTATAAGGTAAATTGATGTTCAGAAAGGAATACGTATCAGACCAATCCCCTGACACCTTACCATTGATTCTGGATTTCCAGTAATATCTTTTTCCGTTATTAAGACCGCTGAATATAAATTTAGTAATTAATGTGTCAATCGATTTTTCAAGAATGCTTGATGCATTAAAAGCCGGATCCTCAGACAGTGACACCTGAATTACAGGTTTTATAACTTCAGTGAAAGTGGTAGGGTTTAATATGGTTAACCCGTTTTGCCGGGTTGAGTAGTATTTATCGGAAATTATAAATTTTATAGAATTGGAGTAAACATTAAAATCCATTTCACCATAATTATCAGTTTCACTGATTTCTTCAACTGAATTATCCGGATCGACCTGAACTTTAATCTTATGTATACCAGCTTTTTTAATTACTGGTATTTTCACATTAATAAAATCCTGAAACACGGGTGAATCAATACTCAGAACTGACTCAAAAACATTAGATGAATGGAACAGATCAGTTATTTTAATCTTTATTTTCCCGTCGATGGCCATTCCGTAATTGTTTATTCTAATTTTTACAGTGACTGAATCCATGCCATCGTTAGGGTCTTTAGTCAATATTTCAATTGATTTTTGATCAACAAAATAATTCGGTTTGGGAGGAATTTTAATTTTTATGATTGGATCCCCAAACAATAAATTGCAGTGAATAAAAACATTATTCACGTCAGATATTCCTGTCTGCTCTATTAATTTCAGCTTGGCAATATTGTGAATCTGTCCTATAGACTGCGTCTGATTTTTTAACAATTCATCATAAAACAAAATCGGATATTTTGTTGAGGTAGATAAATATCCCCAGCTTGTGTTACCCAGATAATTAATCGCCTGCCCGGAATTGCTATGAGATATGAAGAGTTCTCCGAATGCATCTACATCTGGTTCGGCAAACTTACCAGTTGAACATCCAAAATCTGAGATCACCGGAAATCGATCACTGTAGCCATTTTTAATATCCTCGACTTTAGTTATTCCATTATCCCAGGTCTGCGTTCCGCTGTGACCTACGTACGAAACAACTAACCCGCCGTTTGAAATTTTACTGTTTATCACATCACTGCTGTAAGGACCTAAATTGGAAAGCGGAGTCTTGGTTTTATAAAAATGTGTTCCATTGCCACCCACTGGTTTAACTTTTATAGTGTTATTGAGAATAGCATCGTTCACTCCCTTAATTTGTGCCAGCTCGGCTGTATTCTGGGCATCTCCCCCGCTAAACAGGAGGTAGTCCTTATTCCATTCATCATAAGGCTTTTTCAAATAGCTTTTATGCTTATTCAGATAAAATAAAACCTGGACATTATTAGTTGCGGGAATTCTGCCGACGCTCATTTGCGGGATTGAAAAACTTGTGTTGTCCCACATAGAATACCAGACATCACTTACGGGATTTCCAAACGAAGGGACCAAATCTTTTTTTCTAAGTGCAGGCGCCGGAGTATAAATATCCTTATAGTCATAATTTGCGTCTCCGATCAGCAATAAATATTCAGGATTTGTATCTGCCCAATTGTAGTTCGCACGTATTAAAAACTCTTTAATCGATTCTGCACTTTTAGTTCCAAAAGAGAATTCGTCATAAATATCTTCCACATCAAATAAACTTGTCTTAAGATTATATGACGAGCTTATAAAATTCCGATATTCACGGGCGGATTCCAGCAATGATCGATGCGTAATGATCACATATTGAGCGCCGAATTGAGAGGACGAAATATTTTTCATCATCTTTTTTTCTTTATACATTGGTATTTCGTAATTGTTTTTTCTTGCCAAAAAATATTTATCTCCGCCTTGAACTGTATCAACAAATACAATTTCACCCTTTACTGAATTATAGTTGTAGTTTTCGAATATCTCCAATTGCGGTTTGATCTTGTAAAGAATCAGATTTCCAGGATTGAGTTTAACATTATTGATTTTCAACACCCGCAGGCTTGATTTAACTGTATCAGGTATTGTTATAAAAATACTGTCATTTACAGCGGTATTAGTTTGGAAGTAGTCGATATCAATCCAATCAAGCAGGGATTGCTGAAAGGAGGCTTTTGTTGAGAGTCCGAATACCCGGAATACATTATTGCCTTCTTTTAATAAGGAAGATGAATATTTGCTTACAATATTTACAGTTGAACGGTAATCATAAATAAGTGTATCCTGAAAAACTGTTGAATTAATTGAAACACCATTTTTATGCGCTCTAATCTGAATATCAGAAGCATTACTTATTAGACGGGCATAACTTTTAACGATTGAATTTGGCAATACATTTTTTGCTGAAAAGTTAATCGATTGGCTGCCCGAGCTTCCGAGCACAAGCCAGGTCCATACTTTATTTTCCTGCCAGAAAGGAAGTTGTACTCGCGGTTCTACCGGATCATAATACCATAATCTTTGGTCATTCTCTAAATGCAGTTTTACCAGTGAACTTTTTACCGTATCCAGTACTGTGGTTGAATTCAAGGAACTCTTTCTAATTCTGAGTCCATCTTCTTTACCCCAGTTTATCCAGACTACTGCTGTATCGGTATATCTGTCCATATAATTTTTATAATCACTTCCTTTGCTGACTACAGTTCTATAATCCTTGGCACCATAATTCTTTTCTCCCCAGAATTCAATATAATCCCCTTTTTCAAAAGTTAGATCGTCTTCTCCATTTACATATATTGGAATTTGAATACCTTTCGAAAATAGCTTTAGCGTTCTTGGATTGATACCGGAAGCATTAACACCGTAATTAATAAAATCATCATAAGTGATTCTGTAAATTCCGTCTTTCGAAATGGCGAACTTTAAATATTCAGTTGAATAATCTATCCAGCTATTTAAAGTACTTTTTGCTTCAGCGGATAATACAGCTGCGGCAGATGGAACTTCGTTGTAATTGACTACCAGATTTGATATTTCTTCATCATAAGGAGAATTGGATATTTGATTGGATTTTGGGAGTACTATGTGAGCGTGAACGATCTTTATCTCCACAGATCTTAGCACTCTTATTTCTTTATTCTTCCACCCGAACCTATGTGTATTAATCCTGATTACAGCGCAATATCGATCATTTATCCATGTATATCCCAGTATCTCCAATTCTTGCGAAGGAAAATATTCAGTTTGAAATAATTTAGCGACGAGTTGGGTACTTTTATAACCATAGGTAGAATCTGATGATTTCACGGCTTCAGGATTTGAGGCAGGTAATACATCTGATACAATTTCAATATCAGAGTTAATTAATTCTGCTGTCAATATACTGTGCGGAGGAATCGCGATGTAAACTATACTTGACGGCAGTTTTGGAGACCCGGGTTTTGACGGATCTGTGGATTCAAAATAATCAATTAGTCTATTGCTATCTTTGAACTTGATTTCTTTCGGCTGCTGTTTAAAACTGATTGAGACGGTTGAACCGTTGGCAGTATTTGTTACAGAAGTAATGGTGTACTGTGCGGTTAAGGTGTTTATAGAAAATAAATATATGAGAATAAGAGTAATGCTCTTCAAGAAGCTTTTCATGCATATTCCTTATAACTTTTCATGAGAAGCTATTCCTTTTTAAAGAAATGTGATATAAATATATTAACATACAGACCATTAATCCATCGATATTCTATCTAGAATAAAATATAAGTTCAAAGAATTATCCTTCACCAAGATCTACTCCGGTCAAATCTCTTTTGTTATCTTCATCTTTATGAGTCGGATGATAAATACAGGAATCCCTAGTATATATCTTCGCCAGAGTCTTTTTGGCTCAGTAATTAATCTGAATGCCCATTCGAACCCTGAATTATGAAATATTCTAGGTGCGCGCTTAATTGTCCCGTAGTAAAACTCGAGAAAATTACCAACACATAATATCTGCAATCCGGGAATTCTCTGAGATATTTTGTACGCAAGTTCTTCCTGCAACGGGACTCCCAGACCGATTATTACGATTTTCGAACTGCAATCATTTATCCGGTTAATCATTTCATCATAATTCTGTAAATCTTCATAACCGTTGAAATATTTTTCAACATCAAGTGGTTTTCTATCCCTAATTGATTTAGGAAAATTAGCGCCGATCAATATTACAGGGATTTGTCTTCGAATAAACTCCCCGAAGATTTCTTCATTAACTTCCGAAGCATTAAATTTCCTTATTTTAGCATTGTCAATAATTTTAACGGTTGCCCACATTCCGAATCCATCCAAATAATAACTGAATTTTTCTCCGAGAATATTTCGATATGCAATATTTTCAAACCACACATTAAAACAGTTCTGATTAAAATATGTGAGCAGTAATTCACGTTTCGTTTTCAAAGCCGCGAATAGAAGGCCCTGTACTTCTGATTTATGAATAATTAAAGATTCGAGTGGACTGATTAGCTTATCTTCCATATAGCTTCATTAATTGAGTAATGTAAGAATCTGAATCAGTTAATTTTGATACCTTCTTGTGCAAATTCTCAGCCAGTTTTTTAGATAAACTTTCATCGTTCAGAAGTTCTACAATTTTTTCTTTCAATTGTTGTTTATCCCCCGGTTCAACCAATAACCCGTCAATTCCATTTTCAATGAATTCTGCTATTCCCCCGGTATTTCCACCAATGAAAGGTTTTTTTACAAGACCGGCTTCGAGCATTACATATGGGAGAGGGTCGATTCTCGAGGGTATCACAGCTGCATCGCAAATTGAATAATAATTAACAATTTCTGATTTCGGTTCAATATATATTATTTGTTTATTCCTAAGGACCAAATGTTTTAGAGCTTCTGACTCAAAACTACCTATCATTATCAGTTTGAGTGACGGGTAGTCAATGATCAATTCTTCAAAAGCAGAGATCAGAACATCGCACCCTTTTATGTAACTAATTCTGCCTACGAATAATAAAACTTTGTCAGTTTCTTTAATACCCAGCTCTTCTTTTAAATGCTCTGCTTCATGACGATCAAATTTATTAAACGGTTTTATATAATTATAGATTTGTAAGATTTTCCCTTTATCAACACTATACTTACATATTAATAGAGCCTCCACTGATTTACTAACCGCAATGATTTTGTCAGATCTAAAACTAAAAGATTTCCAACCCGTGACCAGGCTGTGAACGGTTGCAATTGTTTTAATTTTTAAACGCTTACCTGCCAAACATGATAGTAGTTCGGGATATCTGTGATGTGTATGAATGAGATCGATTTTATTGGATTTGCAATATTTAGAGAGAGAAAAATAATTACCCAGTAATATAAGCGGGTTCTTGTTTTCTCTTTCGATGCCAAGATAATCAACTTTAACATTAAAGCCCCTAATTCTCTCGAGAGAGTCACCACCATTTGTTAAAAAAAATAAATGGATTTCACTCTTTTTGTTTAATTCTTCCAATAAAAGTGTGACATGCCTGCTTACACCGCATGAATAATTGAAATCGGGAGATATGTGAAGAACGTTCATATTTTCTGCCACAATTATTTATCACATCGCTAATTGTCTATATAAATTTTCAAAGAATGATTTAAATGAATTTAGATTGTACTTAGTCTGAACTGCGCGCCTTCCATTTTCACCCAACTGAATTCTTAATTTCTCGTCTTTTATAAGTATTTCAATTGCTTTCACGCCTTCTTCCACATCTCCTCTTGGATAAACTATTCCGCAATCATTTTCAATTAATATCTCTCTCGCACCTCCAACATCCGTGGAAATGATAGGTACAGAATTAGCCATTGACTCCCAATAGGTTAAAGGCAGTCCCTCCCAGTCTGAAGCGAAGAGAATTGCATCAAAATATTTTAAATAATTTTTTGCATTTTTCACAAAACCATAGAATTCACAATTATTGTACACACCCAAAGATTTTGCGAAAAGTTTCATCTCCTTTTCTAAAGGACCATCGCCCAGGAAAACAAAAAACACACGGTAATTCCGTTGGATCAATTCATTGAGAATCCACAGTGATAGATCCACCCGCTTTTGCCCCTCAAGTCGTGAAACAATCCCGACTAAAAAATGGTTTGTTTTTTTTGTTCGCAGATACTCTACTATTTTAATATTTGGATTATCAGAAGTTTGATTATCATAACCATTGTAGTAAACTTCTATTTTGGCAAACAATCTCGTTTCCATTTGCAATAGATACTTGCTAGCTTTTGAAGGGACAACTACAATATTATTGGCAGTAAAAAGATATATAATCAGATGAAAACCCCTTAATACTAATCTTTCTATCCAATTGTGATATACTGAGTTTATAAATAAACCATTATAATTAAATATAAATTTTTTCCTGAGAAAGATATTTAGTAGTCCTACAAGGATGTAGGGTTTTAACAGATGGGCATGGATGACATTAACATTCTCAGAACTAAGTATTTTAAATATTTTAACAATGGCATTCACTGAAAATCTATCATTTAGTCCTGAGACTACAAATGTTTTAATCCCAATTTTGCTTAATTCATGCTCAACGACTTTTCCTCCCTGATATATAACGATTTGCTCATATCTATCTTTATCAATGTTATTTAGTAACATTAAAAGGTGACTAAATACGCCATCAGCCGTACCTGTAATCCGGTCGCAGATGTGGCATATTTTTATTTTTTCTGGCATTATATCTATCGCTTGTAAAGTTCGGAATACATATTACATACATTTTTCCAGCTTAATGTATTTTGTATTTGAGTTGCTTGCTGTGATATTGAATTTAAATCATATGATAGGCATAAGATTTCATTAATCAATTTGGTCAATTCTTCTTGATTATTTTTATCATATACAAAACCGTTAATGCCATTTCTTATGTATTCTTTTACACCTACATTTGTAGAAACTATGACAATCATACCCGCCGTCATTGCCTCCAAGGCCATCATTGAGAATGAATCAAATTCATTCGACTTAAGAAATATATCCGTTTCCCGCATAAGCATTGCCAATTCATCACTGCCCAGTTGTTTCATACTAGTCAAATTAAACTTCGGCGCTACGGTTGCATCGGCATTCCCGAGGACAATCAGTTCAAATAAATTCTTCGGATAAACTTCGTTTAATGCATTAATTATATACTCCAGACCTCGGGGAAAGATGTTACCAAATCCATTATAGAATAATATTTTCAATATCGCTTTATTGTCGAAAGTTCTATCCTCATATCGGAATATTTCGTCTACACCATTTGGGATAATAATTACGTCCTTTTGGTCAAAGGAATAGTACTCTTTACTTTTTAAATAAAGGGTCTCAGACACAAACACATGCATATCGGCACATTTATATGATAATCTTTCAAATAGCAAATCCTTGAACCGGCTGTATTTCTTGATCATCTTAATAGAATTATTCAGTTCTTCTTTCACGATTGAATGATGAGTTATAATAATCCTGCTCCTAAGAAATATTCTATAAAAGAAAACAGGAATAATAAAACGTTCATGGGTAACAATATGGATTATATCAGGTTGATTTTTAACTAAGAATAAAAATAGTCTGAAAAACCCATTTCTTTGGATTCTAGGATTGACGCTAATTTTTTCCTTTCCAAATATCCTTTTCAGGATAGAACCTCCATTCCCTTTAAAGTAATGTTCAATAAACAAGGAATTGGGATTTAAGGCTGAGATCCCCTTAAACAGCCGTTTGGCAAATTTCTCCGGACCGTTAAGTTTTTCTGATTTATTATACCTGCCTAGAAATATTACTTTCAATCGAAACTCTTTTATAAAGTTTATGAAACGTGAATAGTAGCATTGCACTAACAATAATAAATAATTGAATTCTACCCTGAATCATAATTGTATACTTTGACAATAAATTAATTATGGGGATTGTGACGGCTGTAAATATAAACCAGTATACCGAGATATTGTATTTTGTTGAAATATATTTTATTCCATTTACTCCCATTAATAAAATGGGCCAGAAACTGATTGCCAGCAATCTTGGTAAATTGACGGCATAGAAGAGCTGAAGAAGAGAAATAATAATTATGGGGAAATAAATATAAAATATCTTTATATTTTTTTTGATTCCTAGGACCGAGAATAATAGTGGTATTATTCCATAAGCGGAGATGACAATCGCCACCATCTTATATAAAGGATATTGGATATGGAATGATAAAACGAATTCTACAATGTCATAGCTGTTTGTGTTATATGTGATATTTTGTAATTCGGGCGGCAATGAGCCGATATACGCCGGATTGCCGTTTAATCCAGGGATAGCGAGTCTGACTACGAGAAAAACGGATAAGGCAGGTAGCACTAAAAATACATTTTTCAGAATAAGTTTCGGAGAGACTAATTTTTCTGTATTGAACGTATAGTAAAGCGGTGCGATAAATAATACAGTCTCTTTGACAAGAACACCAGTTGCCAATAGCAGCGAAAGCGCCACATCCTTTTTACGAATCAATGATAAATAGAGCAGGAGGATGAAAACATTGAGAAGCGAATCAGTCAACCAAAAATCATAAATATTATATTTAATAATCCACCCCATACCAAGAAATATTATCAGCCCCGTTATTGCATATTCGGTTTCAAACTTCAGAATTCTCAGAAGATAATACACCATGAGTGATGAAAAAAATAACGTTAATGAAGTTAGAATAAAAAAATCGTTAGTTGTTCCGAAGGGTAAAAGATATACAATTAAAGGGTTTAATATTCTCCAGCAATAAGGGGCTAGATGATATTGAAAAGGGTTTTCTGCCATATAAATATATTTATGATGATCCCAAAAGAATTGATATTCATAATGTTCCGGTGACATGATTGTGGTACGTAGTGCAGCCAAGAAAAGATAGAAAGACGGGATCAGGAGAACGAGAATCTTTTCTTTATTTGTTAGATTCTTAATAAATTGTTTGCACATTTTTACAATTCATTAATTTTAGAATTATTTACCGAACCCTTCCTGAGTAGTATCAGTTGGAAAATAAATACTGAATATTCAGTAATGATTGTGGCGCTCACGGCTCCATAGAGTCCAATCAATGGTATTAATAAAATATTGCATCCTATCCCCACCAGCACTCCAACTCCGGTCGTAACAAGGGGGATTTTTTCTTGCCGGGTTGAATTTGATATTACACCTGTTAAATTATTCAAAAACACCCCCGGAATAGCAAACATTAAAGCAATAAAAATGATACTTGAATAATTATAGCTGCTGCCATATAAAAGTGTTATGACCCATTCCCCAAAAACACAAGCGATCAATATGAAAATAGCACTCAATGCAACTAAGGTATAGAATTCCTTTTTTATATCTCTAATTTCAAGATGGCCGTTCCTTCCAAAAATGCCTGAATATTTAGTATAAGCTGGCAATAAGACTGAACTTCCAAAAATTTGGAACGATCTGAATAAGGAATATGAGACAGCATAGATTGCCACATCGCTGTAGTTCATAAACAGTTGTAGCAGTATAATATCGGCTCGATCATAAATCGTAACAAAAATAAGTCCCGTACCAATTTGAAGGGAGGATCTTAGTATTTCTCCGATTCCGGCCAAACTAAAAGTATATTTTGCCAGTATCCTGTGTTTCGAAATTAAATTTGCTCTCTGTAAAATTATGACAAGCATGGAACCAATTAAAAAACTAATAAGAAATAAAATGACACTATATTTTAGATATATCAATATCAGAAATAGTAATAAGAAGATCACTTTTGCTATCACATTATTCAGTAAGGGCTCTTTATAACACTCTTTAGCGTAAAAGATGGAATTATAAATCAGATTGATACTTTGTATGTGAGTTGCTGTTCCTATCAAAATTACCCAGATTGGATTTATATCCCGGACAATGGAAAGATATGCCAATTCAATGCAAATAATAATAGGAAAAGAAAGATACTTTATTGTAAATAATACATCGAGTTTTGAATAGTTTTGATCGCAGGAAGCGATTTCTCTTTGTACATAAAATGGAAGGCCAAAATCAAATATTATCTGGACTATATTACTGAATGCAAAAACTGTGATGAGAATACCGTACTCTTCAGTTGCCAAAATTCTGGCAAGAACTATATAGAATATCAAATAAGTTGCTCTCTCTAACAACTGATTTGCGAAGACAAAGTACATGGGCTTAGTTTTGAACATAGTAACAATCATCAGAGAGTTTGCTTGATTTTCAAAACGGTCTAAATTTATATCACTTTATGCTAGTTATATCCATCCAAGAATATTCTTTCTATTAATAATCTATCATTTCTGTTGGTTATGTAAATCACCAGTTGCAAATAATTAGAAACTAATGTTTGTTGAAAGGAATGATAAAATTCGACACGGAAAATTTAGGCCCAAATTTCAACCAACCCGTCAAGCACGGAATCATTGGATATATACCAAACTCTGGATTAATACAATGAATGTTATTTTACCGCAAACCTATAAACCGTTGTCTGCCTGTATGTTTGTCCCGGCTCCAGTCTTGCCGAAGGAAAATTCGAATGATTTGGAGAATCGGGATAGTTTTGGGCTTCGAGACAAAATCCGGTTCTGTGTTTATATACTACCCCGTTCTTACCTTTGACTGTTCCATCAAGAAAATTACCGGAATAAAATTGCATTCCCGGCTGATCGGTGAAGACTTCCAGAACTCTGCCCGATTTAGGTTCATATACTGTTGCAACTTTAGACTGTAATCCCTGATGTTTATTCAATACCCAGTTATGGTCGTAACCAAAACCCAATTTTATCTGGGCATAATCAGCATTTATAAATTCACCGATTCTTACCCCTCTACTGAAATCCATCGGCGTATTTTCAACAGTTGAAAATTTACCGGTTGGGATGAGTCCTTTTTTAACGGGAGTTATATTGTCGGAGTCGATCATCAATTCATGATCCAGAATTGTATTGTTCGGATCTCCGGTTAAATTGAAATATGAATGATGAGTCGGATTGAGAATCGTCGGTTTATCGGTTGTTCCGGTATAATTTATGGACAACTCGTTGTCATTATTGAGTTCATAGACAACAGTCAGTTTTACATTGCCCGGATAGCCTTCTTCTCCGTCTTTAGACAAATATGACATTGTGATTGAACTGCCATTATCTGATGACGTGGCACTATCAACATTCCACAATGCCTTATTGAAACCCAATGTTCCGCCGTGAAGATGGTTCTCGCCGTCATTTAAAGTAAGATGATATTCCTTGCCGTCAAGTTTGAATTTTCCTTTATCTATTCTGTTGCCGTATCTGCCGACGATCGAGCCAAAATATGATTTGTCATTTACATATCCTTCGAGAGAATCATAGCCAAGAACCACATCCTCAATTTTCCCGTTACGGTCAGGCATCATCAATGAAACAACAGTAGCACCATAATTAATTATCTTAACCTCAGCACCTGCGGAATTCTTGAGCTTGTACTCGTAGACTTCCTCCCCGCCGGCTAATTTTCCGAAAAGTTTTTTCTCGACCATCTGTTTTTCCTCATCCTGAGATTGACATGAAAAGAGTGAACAAGTTAGAATGATCCCTGCAATTAATATTTTTTTAGACATGATCTATCTCCGCGTTAATTCTCAAACAATCATAATTAACGAATCTATAATAAGGGTAAATAAAAATTAAAGAAAGTATTTTTTTGAGGGATGAATGAATTTGGAAAAGTTTATTTTTCAAAAAATTATCAGGTCGGCGCTTTTGGAAAAGAGAAGAGAGGACCGGAACCAGTCCTCTCTACTTTATAGATTGGAAATTATTTCATCAGGATCATTTTTTTGCTTTGGGTAAAATCTTTAGTCCTTATTGTATAGAAATAAATTCCGCTTGCTAAATACTTCGCGTCAAAATTAACTTGATAAATTCCCTGGTTTTTCTCTTCATTGACTAATACTCTTACTTCTCTACCAAGAATATCATAGACGCTGATTTTCACAAATCCAGCTTTTGGAATATCATACCTGATTGTCGTTGTGGGATTAAACGGATTAGGATAATTCTGTGAAAGCTGAAACTGCTGCGGGATAAAATTACTTGAGTTATCATCATAAACCGAGGTAGTAACACTACTACATGAATACTTTGCAATATAATTTGCACTAACATTTCCTGCAGTTGTAAAAGCACCACCAGCATAGATATCCGACCCAATAATGGTAAGTGAAAACACTGTTGCATAATAAAATCCTCCGACGCCGCTGCTTAAGGAATACCAGTCCGTACCATCCCATTTGGCAATATTATTTGCCGAAGTTGCTCCGGCAGTTGCGTATTGACCTCCAACAAACAAATCTGTTCCCGAAGCGGCAAGCGACCAGTTCCAGCCGGTGACACTGCCTGTGGTTCCGTTGCCTAAAGGCGACCAATTTGATCCATTCCATTTTGCAACATGATTCACTGCATTGAAACCACCTGAATTACCAAATCCTCCGCCGGCATAAAGTTCTCCGTTCATAACCGCTAAGGAGTAAACTCTGTCATTCAATCCTGTTGACATTGGTGACCAAATTGAATTAGCTGTATTCCATTTTATGATGTTGTATGCACCATTTGCACCGCCAGTACCCCAAAAGCCGCCGCCTACATAAAGGTCTGTACCTATTGAAGCAAGAGCCAATACACCATAACTGCCATTTTGAATAACACCGCCTCCCAGAGCCGACCAGTTTGTACCGTTCCATTTGGCAATGTTTTTTGCATTTATGCCGCCCGCCGTTGTGAATAATCCACCGACATATAAATCAGTCCCTACCATCGCAAATGCTAATACATTTCCATTTGTACCATCACCAAGAGCCGACCAACTAGAACCGTTCCATTTCGCAATATTTCTTGCGCTGACATTTCCAGCCAGTGTGAATGAACCGCCGACATACAAATCGCTTCCAACTACGAGAATGGCATTCACACTGCCATTAACTCCGCCTCCGATATCTGACCAGGTTGTACCGTTCCATTTTGCAATATGATTAACTGCTATTCCACCGGCATTAGTAAATGTTCCGCCAGCAAATAAATTTGTACCATCATTAGCAAGTGCATAAACAGAATTATTTACTCCTAATCCAAGAGGTTGCCAGGTTTTTATTCCAGAGAGGCAAGGATCGTTTCCAAATCCAAAATTAAGTCCATCGATACTTTGAGCCGGTCCTATTTCAAAAGTATAATTACCTTTTATAGGTTTTGTATGTGACCAGCCGGTTTGAACCGCAACAGAAATTGTGTAACTGCCCGGTTTCAAATCGCCAAAACCAAAATTCCCATCCACGTCGGTATAAGTTGTTGCAATTGTTGGCCCATTCAAAAATACAGGCCAGTTTGATATCCCCGATTCCGTTCCATTAATAACTCCGTCAAAATTAAGGTCATGAAAAACATGTCCCCATACTGAGCTTACTGAGCTGGTAGGCTTGCATTTGCCTGAACTTCCGGCATTAAATATTGAAACTATCTCTGCTTGTGTTAATACACGGTTGAACAATTCGATTTCATCAAGTATTCCTTTGAATTTACCAATTCCCGAAAAGGAACCAGCAAAAGTTTGACTGCCGATGCGTAAGGAACTTGTATTAGTAAGTGAGCCTTGGTATCCAGTAGGATTTCCAAATTGAATTTGCGCTCCATCAACATAAAATATTATTCCTTGAGTATTAGTTCTTGAAACAGTAATTGCAATATGATGCCAGTTTCCATCGGCAACTAAAACTGGAGATGGGTAGTTTGTATAAGAATTCATAAAAGCTCCGTTGGCTATTTGCAAATGAAGCTTACCTTCATTTAGAAAGATTGAATAACCTTGATAGATTGTAAAAAGTCCCGAGGTTTCTGTTCTTTTATCAAGAATTACTCTCACACCATCAGAAGCGTTGGTTTTGATCCACGCATCAAAAGAAAAATTGCCGGTACCAAAGTTTAGTTCAGAGTGATCCGCTACTTCCACATAATCATCAATTCCATCGAATTGTAATGCACCCAGAACTTTTCCGGCAACAGGTATTGGCCCATTCATCAAAGTTCCAAAATTATTATAACCGGCAAAATCGGGCCATTTTGAACGTGATGTTTCATCTAATGACCACCAGGCAACCATTCCGCTCGGCGGATTAACGCAGCCAACCTTAGGTTCATACTTATTACCAAATTTGTAATCCTTAAGGTTTTGTCCGGATGTAAGTATTACAGAATAAGAACCGGGAGAAGCTGGAAAAGTTTGCATCCAATCTGTTTGTAATTCTTCTTTAATGATGTAAGTTCCAGGTAATAAATTGTCAAAACAATATTTACCTTCTTTATCTGTCTTAACACTCAAATCTACCGGACCGCCTATGTTGATCTGCCAATCTGGTATACCAAGTTCTCCAGTATCCTGGACGCCATTCCCGTTATTGTCATTAAATTTAATTCCGCAGATAGAACCAAGTCTAATTGTTATATCTTCTTTATTACCAAAATAAAGATCATCAGGGTTACGGTCTTCCGTAAGTTCAATTGTGTAAGTGCCGGCTGAAGGCGCTGTCTGTGTCCACCCGTTTTTATTTACTTCTGCAATTGTATAATTGCCCATTCTTAAGTTGTCGAAACAGAATTTACCTCTTGCATCAGTCCGCGTTGTTAAATTCATTGTACCGGATAAAATGATTGTCCAATTTGGAATTGTCGGTTCATTATCTTGCTTTACACCATCGCCATTCAAATCGTTGAATTTAATTCCGCATATTGAGCCGAGCGTAACAGTTGGGTCTTCAAAATTTCCGAAATCAATATCTCTGAAATTATCACCGTTGCCTACTTCCAAAGTATAAGTTATAGTTGAAGGTTTGGTCTGTCTCCATCCGGTTTTGTTTTTTTCTCTTACTTTGTATTTGCCTGGAATCAATCCGTAAAAACAGAAGTTACCATTGTCATCAGTTACTGCGGTTAGATTCAATGGACCTTCGAGATATATAGTCCAATTAGGTATTCCTAATTCGCCATCATTTTGTCTGCCATCGCCATTTTTATCATTAAACTTTATTCCACAAATTGAACCAAGCTGTACACTCGCATCTTCTTTATTTCCAAAAATAATGTTCGTTAGGTTTTGTCCTGATGCAAGTTGAATAACATAGAAGTTGGTTGATGGTACTGTTTGCCTCCAACCTGTCCGCATGACTTCTCCAACTTTATATTCTCCCGGAGGAAGATTATCGAAACAGAATTTTCCTTCTTTATCTGTTACAACAGTCATATCAACGGGACCGCCAATTTGAACTTGCCAATCTGGTATTCCAAGCTCGCCATCGTCCTGTCTTCCATTTCCATTTTTATCGTTGAATTTAATTCCACAAATAGAACCAAGCCGTACTGAGACATCAATTTTATTTCCAAAATTATGTCCTTCTATTTTTAGCCCAGGCGTAAGCGTAATCCCGTAGATCCCATTTGCGGGCTCAGTCTGACTCCAGCCGGACTGCATTACTTCACCCATCAGGTAGGATCCCTGTTTCAGGTTGCTGAAACAATAGTTCCCATTTTGATCCGTTGTTACAGTGCCTATCAAATCTAATGTTGGCCCACTGGAAAGACCACTGGAGGTGTGACCAAAAGACGAAAGAGTAATTTGCCAGTTCGGAAGTCCCGGTTCACCAATATCCCAATCGCCATCACCGTTCAAGTCGTTATATTTCATACCACATATAGAACCTAAAATTTCTTTATTACCGAAATAAATTTCTGATAGATTTTGCCCTGAAGATAGAGTAACATTCAAAGTTCCAGTTGTATCAGGTGCCGTTGGTTTCCATCCACTCTGAATAACTTCTCTAATAGTGTACGATCCGGCTATTAAATTGGTGAAACAGAAAGTACCGTTAAAATCCGTTGTAACAGATTGATTCGAAGCCCCAGTTAATTGGAAAGTCCAATTTGGTAATCCCAATTCGCCTGAGTCTTGTTTACCATTACCATTAATGTCGTTAAACTTTATTCCGCAGATTGAACCAAGCTCTACTGTAATATCTTCAACATTAGAGAAATTAATATTATTCACTTCTAGACCGGGTGTAAGTGAAATAGTGTAATTGCCGGGTTGGGCTGGATAAATTTGCCTCCAGTTTGGTCGATTTGCTTCTGAAACTGTATATGTGCCAGCTGGTAAATCATTAAAACAATAGTTGCCGTTGGCATCTGTGGTAGTGCTAAAAGTTGAAGTTCCATCTGTTAAGTTGATAGTCCAGTTTGGTATACCATCTTCATTAGAATCTTTTACACCGTCGCCGTTCTTATCAAGAATTTTTATACCGCATATTGAACCAAGCAGTAATGGAGGATTACAATCGCCTGTATTTTTAAGACATATATTATCAAATCCGAATTTTTCGTTTTGATAACTTGTTGGGTCTACCGGCAGCCTAACACTTGTTACATTACTTAAAAGGGTATTCCAATCATTTACGGTACCGACAGACATCACCCAATGACCATCAGAATTTGACGGCAGAGTTCCATCAGAATTTAGAAAACTCAAAGGCGCACAGTAAGAATGCCATCCATCACCAACGGAAATTGGATTATTTGTAATAAATGCCGCGGAAAAACCACTCCCTTGAATTACAATATATGGAACAAAAGTTTGTGGAGGATTAACGCCATTATATGGGTTTCCACCATATAAAAAGTTAACATCAAAACATAATGATCCGCACCCGTTTGAAAATAAATTAGTCCAATTACCGATTAAAGGCTTGCTTGAATTAAAAAATGATGAGGCACCAGATTGATCAGTTGTTTGGATGAAATGATTGTTTCCGCTTTGCTGAATTGAAACTGAGGTATTGTTTCCTTGCCATCCACTTAAAGAGCTATTTTCAAAATCAGTGCAATTTGGATTTAGAATTTCTTTGTTGCCGAAATCAATCCCTATGATATTTGTACCGGGCGTGAGTGTTATGGTATGTGTCCCCGGCGAAGCCGGTGTTGTCTGCTGCCAATCGGTTTTCGGAGTTTCGGTAAGAGTATATGTTCCGGCCGCTAAGTTGTTAAAGCAGTAAGTTCCATCGGTTCCTGTTGTAGCAGTAATTGAAACAACTCCGCTTGATAATGTAATCGTCCATCCTGATAGTCCAAGTTCACCATTATCTTTTTTACCATCTCCATTCAGATCATTATATTTCATCCCGCAGATTGAACCAAGCAATTGCTTGTTGCCAAAGTCGACGTTCATAACATTTTGACCGGCTGCAAGTATAACAGGATGAGTTCCTGGGTTTGTTGGGTAAGTTTGCTGCCAGCCACTTTGTTGTGTTTCAGAAAGTGTATACGTTCCTGCGGATAAATTGTTAAAACAATAACTTCCATCTGAACCGGTTGTTGCAGTCATCTGTACAGCGCCCATTGATAAATTTATTGCCCATCCCGGCAATCCCTGCTCACCGTTATCCTTACTGCCGTTTCCATTAAGATCATTAAACTTCATTCCGCAGATTGAACCATTGTTTACAACCACCGGTGAAGTTACTCCTTCGATAATTACATTTTTGTGAGTAGCGAATGAGGGAGTCATGGCTAAACCGCCATTTAGAGTATAAGGATAAATCCTGATCGAAAAGGATTGTCCGTTCTGTACAAGTACATTCAAGGTTTTCGAGAAAGTCTGCACAGAAGTATTCAAATAATCTAGGGGAACTGAGGTGAGTTGAATATTACTATTATTCCAAGAATCAGTTGAATACCATACTTCAGCTTTAATGATATTGAAATCAGTACCTAAAGGATTATCACTGTAATTAAAAGAGATATTTTGCACTGTAAAATTATTCCCGGACGTTGGACTTGCATCAAACTGAATGTATCTTGTATAGTCAGGAAGTCCTGCAATCCACCCGGTACCCTGATTGCCTGTCCATAGTCTTTGCCCGTTGCTGACGTAAGGATTATAGACAGAGAGTATATAACTGCCGGAACCAGTACCGATAGTTTCCGGAAACGCTTGTATACTTCCTATTGTTGCATTGGGATTTTGTGTACTCGTCAGAGGCCAAGTAACTGATGCAACCTGAGCGAATATG
>PGYS01000167.1 GCA_002839795.1 Ignavibacteriae bacterium HGW-Ignavibacteriae-3
ATTGCGGAATGACGGGGCCCTATGATTCAGTGATCGGGATGAAGATTGAAGCTGCTGTTAACCGTTTCCTTTATCAGACTCCGCAGAAATATCAGACTGCTTTCGATAATGTCCATCTCTCGGCTTTATTCCTGAAAGTAGATTCTACTACCGGCAAAACGCTTGAGATTGAGAGAATATTTATGCCGGAATTTGAAAAAAGCATTGCACCGTTAAAAGGGGATGAAGGAAGTTAGGAGTAAGGCTTAGAAAGAAGAGGAGAAATTATTTTCTGATGGCTGTATTAATTGACGGTAAAAAAGTAGCAGCGGATATCCGCGAAGAACTTAAAAGTAAAGTTGAATGGTTAAAGTCGCTGAGTGTCCGTGTGCCCGGCCTGGTAACAATAATGGTTGGGGATAACCCGGCTTCGCAATCCTATGTCAGATCAAAAGGAAAAGCGTGTGCGGAAATAGGAATGTTTTCCAAAATAGAAATTTTGCCTGAGGAAACCTCTGAAATCAAGCTTCTGGAAATGATAGATTCATACAATTCCAATGATGATTTTGACGGAATACTTGTTCAATTACCCCTTCCTAAACATATTAATGAAAATAAGATTATTGAAAGAATCTCTCCTGAGAAAGATGTAGACGGCTTTCACCCCGTGAGCGTGGGAAATCTAGTTATTGGGAAGAACACTTTTTATCCATGCACACCTAATGGGATAGTGCAGCTGATCAAACATTATAAAATTGAAACCGCCGGCAAACATGTTGTAGTTGTCGGGAGAAGCAACATTGTCGGCAAACCGATTGCCAATATGCTGCTCCAGAAAAAAGAAGGCGCCAACGCAATTGTAACTGTCTGTCATTCGGCCGCTGATGTTCTCTCGCGTTATACCAAAGACGCGGACATACTCATTGCGGCGATAGGCAGAGCGAATTTTATTACTGCCGACATGGTTAAAGACGGTGTCGCGGTGATTGATGTAGGAATTAACCGGATTGACGATGATTCAGCCCCTAAGGGATATAAAATTACCGGCGATGTTGATTTCGAAAATGTATCTAAAAAAGCATCTTTCATTACTCCCGTTCCCGGCGGAGTAGGACCAATGACAATTGCAATGTTGCTGCAAAATACTTTTCTTGCATATATAAAAATTACCAAACAAAAGCTGGCTTAATATGAACACGGGAATAATCGACAAAGTGGTATCACAGGTTTTTATTGAAAAATCATTGCAGGATTTTTACTGTACCGGAGGAACTTGTGCCGGCTGGGAGCGCAATGTTATCGATCAGCGTACTGCGGTAAAAAATATTATTACGAACGGTGCGGAACGAATTGCGGCCAGCATAGGTGTTGGCGAACATATCGATAAAGATGTGGCGCGGATGATAGATCACACTCTGCTGAAACCTGATGCGACTCCAACAGAAGTCAAAACGCTCTGCGAAGAAGCCAGGACTTATAGTTTTGCCTCGGTATGTGTCAATCCCGGATTTGTTCCATTATGTAAAGATCTCCTGAGCGGTTCGAAAGTTAAAGTCTGCACTGTAATAGGATTCCCGTTAGGAGCCACAACAACTGAAACCAAGCGGTTCGAAACCGAGCAGGCTCTTAAAAACGGGGCACAGGAAATTGACATGGTTATAAACATTGGAATGCTGAAAGAGAAAGAGCATAATTATGTTTTCAATGATATTAATCAGGTTGTTCTTGCCTGTAAAAAATTCGGTGTTATATGTAAAGTTATTATCGAATCTTCTATTCTTACCGATGAAGAAAAAATCAAAGCCTGCATTCTCGCAAAAGAGGCGAAAGCCGATTTTGTGAAAACTTCAACAGGATTCAGCAAAGGCGGGGCAACTGCAGGCGATGTAGCTCTCATGAGGTATGTCGTCGGGTCAACGGTAGGTGTTAAAGCAAGCGGCGGAATCAGGACGACAGAAGACGCCAAATTGATGATAGCGAGCGGTGCTGACAGAATCGGAGCCAGTGCCAGCGTCAAAATTGTCAAAGGCGAGGCAGTGGCTGCGGGCGGATACTAGGTTGGATTTTAGCCATTCGCTGTCAGTAATTAGCAGTACAAGTACCGTGAAAAAACAAATTTGATTTAGTAATGCATCGTTTGGATCAGAGGAAGAGGAAAAATTGGTTTTAGATCTCCATGTTATATCATCGGATGATGGTTACACCGCCGAAGTACCTTCAATAAAAGGATGTGAAAGCTGGGCGCACGGCGAGGATGAGGCGATTGAGAAGACTATTGAACTGCTTAAATATTATCTGCAGAGCCCTTCAAATACAAAAATAAAAATCGACCGTGCAAGACGTGAACTACCGCTGACAGTCTACAAACTTATTTTCGATAAATGATGCGCAAGTTTAAAACAGAAGAACGCCTTCAGAGAATTATTTCTACTGCGAATTCACGGCAAATCTCCCTGCACGTTGTAATGGAAAACATACACGATCCGCATAATGTAAGCGCCATATTCAGAACCTGCGATGCGGTAGGTGTCCCAAAGATAAGTTTACTCTACACAATAGAGTCATTCCCAAAGATCAGCAAAACCTCCTCATCGTCTGCCAATAAATGGATTGAGGTGGAAAAATTTAAGCAACCAAGCGAGTGTTACGAGAGACTTCGCACAGAAGGATTCAAGATTTACGCGAGTATGCTTAATAGGAATGCAAAGAATTTATATGAAATAGACTTTACTGGGAAGGTGGCTCTCGTTTTCGGAAACGAAAAAAGAGGCGTATCGCCTCAGACCGAGAAATCAGCCGATGAAACTTTTTATATCCCCATGCGGGGAATGATTCAGAGTCTCAATGTCTCGGTTGCCGCCGCCGTAACACTTTATGAGGCCCAGCGGCAGAGGTCTATAAAAGATATGTACTCAAGAAGCGAATTGCCGCCCGAAGAACTTGATGCATTGATTGACAAATGGTGCAATAAATGATTCAGCAGTTTAAAAAAATAGAAAACCTCCGGGGAGAATTAATACTGCGAGGAGATAAATCTATTTCCCACCGTTCGGTAATGTTCGCTTCAATGGCTGATGGCGTTTCAATTATAAGAAATTGTTCGGATTCCGAGGATGTTAGCTCTACAATAAATTGTTTTGAGAAACTAGGCTGCTCGTTTGAAAAGGAAAACGGTTTAATTAAAGTTACGGGAAGGGGATTCAAGGGCTTTTCGGTACCGGATTCTGAATTGTATGCCGGAAATTCCGGAACAACCGCCAGGCTGATAAGCGGTATTTTATCCGCTCAGGATTTTGGGTCCATCATAACCGGCGACGAATCACTTTCATCACGTCCGATGATGAGAATAATAGATCCTTTAAGAAATATGGGCGCCGATATCATTGCCGGAGAAAAAGGATTTATGCCTATCCGTATTTATCCTTCCAAAATGATTAAGCCGGTTAATTACATACTTCAGGTTTCAAGCGCGCAGGTTAAAAGCGCTCTGATTTTGTGCGCAATCCATCTCGAAGAGGAATCTATAATTGTCGAACCTGGCCCCACCAGAAATCATACTGAAAAATTGCTCGGTCTTAAAACTGTTAAATCAGATGAAGGAACAAAAATTTTCTGTTCAAAGAAGAATTATCCAGAACCGTTTGAAATTACTATTCCTTCAGATATATCAAGCGCGTCTTTTTTTATAGTACTTGCATTATTAACTAAAAATTCGGCGCTTACTGTAAAATCGGTTTCACTAAATGAAACTCGCACCGGTGTTCTTGATATTCTTAAAAAAATGGGCGGTAAAATAGAGATTGAATATTTGAAAGAAGAAAAAGGGGAACCGGTTGGTAACATAAAAGCTTATTCCTCAGAATTAAAAAATATTGATATACCGGAATCTATTATTCCAAATATTATAGATGAAATTCCCATCTTGTCTGTAGCCGGATTATTCGCTGAAGGAAATTTTAAAATAACAGGCGCTAAAGAGCTGCGGGTAAAGGAATCAGACAGAATAAAATCACTTTGTCATAATTTTAAGCTGGCTGGTGTTGATGTAACAGAATTCGGGGATGGTCTCGAATTAAAAGGAAATATCGGAAACGAGGCTGTGACTCTTGAAAGCTTCGGAGATCACCGTATTGCAATGGCTTTTGGTGTTATGAGCATGTTGATGAAAAATGGCGGGAGTGTAAATAATTTCGAATCCGTAGGGATTTCCAATCCTAAATTTGTATCACAGATCAATCAGCTTATTGGCTGATCGCCGGATTAATTTTTAAAGTATAAAACCTTCATTCTCAAAAGATCACATCTCAAGAATCTGATGCTCAAATTTGTTGATTGCAAGATCGTCAAAAATCCATTTAATAATATCCATGCCGTATTTATTGGCGAAGTATATAAAATTTAATTCCCGTTCCTGAAGAGTTCCGTTCGGAAATAATACATTTCTGACCTTACTAACCTGCCGAATCGTTGTCTCATATTTTTTCTTCTCTGCTTCAACCGCCTTGGACTTTAGTTGAATCAGGGTCTCCTCAATCCTCAGTCTGGATTTTAATGTTACATCAGTCAGTGTTTTATCAATCAGCGGGAGTAAATTTGTAATCTGATTAAGTGAATTATTAATCTCAATCTGTGAATTCTCGAACAGGGCTTCAAGATTTATCTCTGAAGATGCAGCGACGATTTTTTGGATAAGAGATTCCTCATCGCCGAAGATATCGATGTAATCCAAGTTGTTCTTTTCTAATATTGCCTTGACCCCTTTCTCCACTATGGTCGCGGAAGAGCGGGGATAAATAAAGGGCTCTTCAATATCATATATTTTGTAAAGCGGCGAAACCTGAGCAAAGTAGCTTATTTCTCCCGGACCGCCGACATAAAACGCGGTCGGAAAAAGGAAGTCCTGGCAGATAGGTCGAAGCAGAACGTTCGGACTGAATTTTTCCGGGCTTGATTCAAGATGCAGGAGAAGTTCTTCCTGCGTAAATTTTTTGCGTTTCCCCTTCAATCTGTATTCGCCGGTATCGATTGGCTCGATTAATAATCTCTCATTTTCTTCCTGATAAAATAAATTTATCGGTTTAACTTTTACCTGAGCGTGATAGACTTCTTCAAGCTCGGCACTTCTTACAACAAGCAGACCGGTATGGTTTGCGAACTCCGTAATCTCCTTCGCAAAGATTGGAGAGAGTACTTTCTTAACTTCAGGATCCGTTGGATTAAATACTATTAAACCGTACTCATCGAATAATTTTATCATCAATTTTCTGAAAGAATCGAGAAATGTGGCTTCGGGCTGATAGATTGAATTTAAAAATTCCATGAGCGGCTGTTTGAATTCCGTTTCACGCAGGCCGCTTCCTAACTCAATAAACAGATTTTCAATATTCTGGTTAAATTTTAAAGAAGCGATTCCGCCCCGGTTCGTTTCCTCGGGCTCCCCGTCATCATATTTTAAATTAACTACCTGGTTCTCGTTATTAAGGATAGTAAAATTTCTCACTTCGTCGTAATCATGATCATCGCCTTCAAGCCAGAAAAGAGGAACAAAATTATACTCATCGTACTTCTCTTTTAAGTAAGCGCATAGTTTAATAGCCGTAATCGATTTGTATATTGTGTACAATGGACCGCCGAATATTCCAAGTTGCTGTCCTGTTGCGACAACTATTGTTTTGCTTGATCCAATTGATTCTATATTCTGCAAAGTCTTTTTTGAAGTGGAAAAGTCCTTATACTGGGATTTTATGATACTTTCTACTATCTCTCTTTGAGGTCTCTCTTTTTCTGATAATTTCCGGA
>PGYS01000024.1 GCA_002839795.1 Ignavibacteriae bacterium HGW-Ignavibacteriae-3
CCCAAAAATTCTTACGCCCCGCTTTCGCCGAAAAGATTAAGCATCAATGCCAGAAATTGGGAGAATTCGACCGGCATAAAAATATACTGGGAGCCTTCACCCGATAAGGATGTTGCAGGTTATGAAATATACCGGGGTACTGCATCGGGATTCCAGATAAATCAAGACCATTACCTTGATTTTACATCCGACATAAATTATTTGGATACGAAGAATATTAAAATGCTGACAGAGTATTATTACAAAATTATTGCTGCCGATAAAGGAGGATTGAAGAGCCCTCCCTCCGGTGAAGTCAATGATATGATACTGAATTCTCCACGGTTGACGTTTCCCTTAGACAATTCAATTTTACAAACACTAACTGAATTTCGCTTCAAAGCGGTCTCAGTGCCGGCGAAATACAAACTCATAATTCAAAGCAATCCGGTTTTTGGAACTCTGAAGGAGTTCAATTTTTCATCGGATAAGAGAGATGAAGATATTATAGTTGCGGTCCCCGGATTATCTCTTGAACCTTACAGGACTTATACGTGGCGTGTGTTCACCTATACAAAAAGCGAAACCGATCCCAACAGCTACAGTTCCAGTTTCACTTTTACATATTCTCCCAAGAATTGAGATGCCTGTTTGAAAAGAAAAATTCAAATATTCTTTTTCATTTATCTTTTTTCAACTTGCATTTTTGCCCAGTCGGGAAGAGACAGTCTCAATTTTTCAGTTTTAAGTTTCGGGGACCGGCAATTAACAAGCAATTTTGACAAACAATTAAACACGTACACTCTTAATACTATCGCTAAATATTTTTTAAGTTATGACAAATTTTTCTTTGGCATCCGGGAAAATTTCAACTCTACGGTTACAAGATCCTCAATCATTAACATCAAAGATGAACAGTATCTCTCAGCCATAGGTCAGTATTCAATATCGGACCAGTTTAAATTCGGAATACTGCTGAACAATAATTTTTATGCTGATGACAGGATAATAGAGATAAACCAGGCCTCGCTCCTGACGACATCTCTATTTGCAAAGATTCTCCCGTTCAGAAATATCGTTATAACGCCTTATGGAGGCGTTTCTCAGAACAAACAAATCGGAAAGAAGGACAACGGCTACATATACGGGGCGGAAGCGGCAATAGATAAATTTAACATGGGGGATTTTGATCTCTCCTCAACAATGAAATTTCAAAACGAGGATGTTTCCCCCAGAAAAAACACTTTACGGCTGACAAATTTTGATATCACCAGTGAATTCGAGGAAAGTTTCATTAATACCGTTTCAGTTTATTATTCAGAACAAAAGAAAGATTTTTATTTTATCGCAGATCCTGCAACCGCCGCACAGTTTAATATTACAAATAATATACAAAGCAGAACGGAATCGAATTATTTCCTGCAGGACAAAATAAAATTTTCAACACCTAACTCCCCTCTTTCACTCGATCTCCAGGGACGCGTATCATGGCGCGATATCAACCGGAACACAAGATATCTTTCATTTTCAAATATTGCGAATTCCAATTATGACACCCGTATTGAGGAATTCAGACTTGATTTTTCTTCCGCCGCAGATTATTTGACCCGCGATTTAAGACTTGCATTCCGTTTTTCATTTTCTGAAAAAAATGAAAAACATCAGCCTAACCGTTCAGACGCAATTAACAATATTATTTTAAATGAACGCGAGAGTCTGGAACAGCAAAAAAATAATTCTTCTCAACTTGCAAATATTTCAATATTAAGCCGCATTGCATTATCAGACCGTGACTATCTGACAGTGAGTCTGTTCCACAGAAAGTTAAGATATGATACACCGAGTGATTTAAATTTTGATGACAGGGATGAGCTTTTGTCGATCGGCAGAATTTTATACGAGAAGGAAATCAACCCCTTCTTTAAAATTTTTCTGAACCTTGAAGGCAGCCTAAACAAGATTGTATATATCTTTGCCGAAAGAAGTTCGAACAATAATCTAAGGAGAATATTAAAATTTTCATCCGGCGGTGTTTTTAATACGGGAAGATTTACATCTTCTAACTCCGCCGAAGTCTCCGCAAATTATACTGTGTTCGACTATGAAGAGCTGAACCCTAATTTCAGAAGTTATTCCTTCAGACAATTTGTTCTTCGTGATTCATCAGGTTATCAATTCAGCAGTAAACTCCGTTTATTTATATCCGGCTACTTAAAATTATCAGAGCAAGGTGATTTCAGATGGAGTGATTTTTCCAGCCGGCCATCCCGTTATCTCGATGAACTTTACGCCGAGCCAAAGTTCTTTTATGATTACCGGTCGCTAAGCGTAGGCCTTGGTATCCGTTATTTTTCACTTTCCACGTTCAATTACAAGAACGGAGTTGGAAAGCTTCTTGCGTCAGACTACAACAGTATTGGCCCGGTTGCGGAGTTAAGTTATCTTATCGCCGAAAAAATTAATATTAAGCTATATGGCTGGTACGAGTTTATTAAATCTGAGGATAGTTCAAAGAGAGAGATGGCGAATCTGAATGTGAGAGTTAATTATCGTTTTTAAAAATTAACATAACTGAGAATTTCTATTGCACGATTGAACAAGTAGTTATATTTTGCGAGTCACTTGAACCAATTTTATTGACGGAGCCATTTTGCCGGAAAAAATATATACAAAAGAAATATCAAGCGATCCCGAACTCCTGCCCGAACTCGAAAAGTTTATCGTGGAACTTGCCACGCGGTCAAATCTGCGCGACGAAAAGTTGAACAATCTGGCCCTTTCATTCTCCGAAGCCGCTTCCAACAGCGTAGTTCACGGCAATAAGCTTGATAAAAATAAAAAAGTTAAAATCATCGTTAAGGTTAATGATGAGAAAATGACTGTCATCATTAAAGATGAAGGGAAAGGATTTGATATTAAAACTATACCTGACCCCACAAAACCGGAAAACATTCTAAAAGACAGCGGCAGGGGCATTCATATAATGCGCTCTTTTCTGGATGACCTCAGATATAATTTTACTCCTTCCGGAACAGAAACAATACTTGAAATCAGTTTAATCTAGGCACCCTCCGGCTCATTACGAAAAATGATTTATGAAAAGTGGATACAAACATCTATATTTTGTGTGAGAATCTATTCACTATAAATAAATGGAGGAATTATGGCAAGAAAGAAAATTGCATTAATAGGTGGCGGCCAGATTGGCGGTGTATTAGCTCAGTTAATAGCACAAAAAAAGCTTGGCGACGTTGTATTATACGATATTGTTGAAGATTTACCGCAGGGAAAAACTCTTGATATCGTTGAAGCTTCGAGAGTGGATATGTTTGATGTTAATCTGAAAGGAACAAACGATTACCAGGATATTAAGGATTCCGATCTTGTAATAATCACCGCTGGATTGCCGCGCAAACCCGGAATGAGCCGCGACGATCTTCTTGCGACAAACGCAAAGATCATGCAGACAGTCGCTGAAAATGTAAAGAAGTACGCTCCAAATTCAACCGTAATTGTAATTTCCAATCCGCTGGATGCAATGGTTACACTCTTTAAGAAAATTACCGGATTTCCGGCTAACCGTGTTATGGGACAGGCCGGAGTTCTTGATTCATCACGATTCTCCACATTCATTGCGTGGGAACTTGGTGTTTCCGTAAAAGATGTAAACGCTCTGGTTCTGGGCGGACATGGCGATACGATGGTTCCGATAGTACGTTATGCAAACGTTAACGGAATCCCTGTAATGGAATTACTCGAAAGAAAATATAATGACAAAGCAAAAGCTAAAGAAGTAATGGAAGCGATGGTAAACAGAACAAAGATGGCCGGCGGAGAAGTAGTAAAATTATTAAAAACCGGTTCGGCGTTTTATTCCCCGGCATCGTCTGCAATCGCCATGGCAGAAGCCATTTTATTCGATGAAAAAAGAATTCTTCCTGTATGCGCTTTATTAAACGGTGAATTCGGAATCAGCGGATATTATGTTGGAGTTCCTGCCGTACTCGGAGCCGACGGAGTTGAGAGTATTGTTGAATTTACGCTTGATGCTGAAGAAAAAGCTGCTCTCGATAATTCGGTTACAGCGGTAAAAGGTTTGGTTGAAGATATGACCAGACTCGGGTTCTAAACTTTTCGACGATTTGCTAAAACAAAAAAATCCCGCTAAGGCGGGATTTTTCTTTTTTAAAAAATACAATTTTTTTATGCTGTTGCTTCGTAAACGCTGATGAATTTTCTGTCATTCTTTTTCTTTTCAAATTTTACAACTCCGTTGATGGTTGAAAAGAGAGAATGATCGCCGGCCTTCATAACATTTTTACCGGGATGAAAATTAGTGCCCTTCTGACGAACCAGTATTGAACCGGCTGTAACTTTTTCGCCGCCAAAAGCTTTAACACCGAGGTATTGCGGATTACTATCGCGCCCGTTTCTTGATGAACCTTGACCTTTTTTATGTGCCATTATTAATTCCTCCGTTCCTAAGAAATCTTAGTAACTTCAATTCTTGTTAATAATTGTTTGTGTCCGTTCTTACGTTTATAAGAAATTCTTCTTTTCTTTTTGAACACAATAACTTTTTCATCTCTAAGATGTTCTAAAACTTTTGCCTGAACCTTTGCCCCTTTTACTGTAGGTGTTCCAATCTTTGTTGCCTTATCATCACCTAAAACTAATACGGAATCAAAAGTGATTTCAGTATCCGGCTCGGCTTTTAAACGCGGGACATAATACTTGGTATTCTCAAGAACCTTAAACTGCTGCCCTGCGATATCAACTACTGCAAACATCATTCCTCCAAATACTCGATTTTTGAGCCGTAAATATAATAGAAACCCATCATCCTTGTCAATAAATGAGGGAATTTAATTTCAACCGGCGTACCTAATATCCTGGATTTCTTCAAAAAAAAGGCCTAAAGCAGGATTTCTCTTCAAAATTCATGCAGATTTGATTGAAATATTACAGTCTCCGCTACGCATTACAGACTTACTTCTTTCTTCGATTCTGCCGATTTATACATGGCCTCAAGAAGCGTCATAAGCGAGACGGCGTCATCGCACGATGAGGTTACAGGGTTATGTTCCCTGATCATACCAACGAAATGCTTTAATTCGTTCTCATAAGACTTCTTAAATAGGTTTGTAGGATTGGACGGATGAGATATTGTATAATCGATCCTGTTGGTTTCCAGCCTCTTATAAGCTCGCAGAGGATTTAAATGCGCCGTTCCTTCTGTTCCAAAAGCCGCGAGATGAAATTTATCCCATTCAGAATGCAAACCCCAGCTGACTTCAAAACTGATTACCTGGTCATTTTCAAAACGAACCATACCCACAGCCGAATCTTCAACATCTTTAGTATTATGAGAAAATTTCTGAACGGAGACACTCTTCATCCGATGATCATTCATAATCCATAATGCCACATCAAGAATTAAAATACCAAGATCAATTATTACTCCGCCACCGGATTGGTTTTTATTAAGGAACCATTTCTGCTCGCTGCTCTGTTTGCGCAGCCAGCCGCAGCGTATGTAGAAAATATCGCCAAGTTCGCCGCTGTTCACTAGACTTTTCATCAGCATGGCGTCGGGACGAAATCTTAAATTCATTCCTATCATAACCTGTTTTTTATTTTTCCTGGCAACAGCATTAATTTCTTTGGCTTCTTCCAGATTTCGGGCAATCGGTTTCTCGATAAGAATGTGCCGTTTCGATTTCAGGCACTCAATCGCAATTTCCGAGTGAGTGTTGGTCGGTGTAGCAATTACAGCGGCATCAAACTCCTGTTCGGACAGCATCTGAAGATAATCGGTATATTGATTCCTAACCGAAAATTTTTCGCCGACGGTTTTTAAACGGTTTTTATTAATATCAGCTACTGCGGTAATTTCGACATTAGACAGTTTTGATAATAATGGCATATGCACAAGTTGTGCAATCCCGCCAAGACCGATTACCGCTATTTTAGTTTTTTCCATTACGCTACGCCCTGCTTAATATTTTTACTAAGAAATCTTTGGACCTTTTCAGCAATTCCATCAGGATCAATCCCCACAATCTTATGCAATTCCTCCTGAGTTCCGTGATCAATAAAATGATCCGGCAATCCAATTCTTAAAATTTCATTTTTGTAATTTTTTTCTGAAAAATATTCCAGAACCCCGGAACCGAATCCACCGACAATTGTACTCTCTTCAATAGTAACAATTTTATTAAATCGGGCGGCGATATCATCCAGCATTTTATTATCAAGCGGTTTAACGAAACGCATGTTGATAATTTCAGAATTTATTCCGTTGCCAAGAAGTTTTTCAGCCGATTTCCTGCAGTACTCAACCATATTGCCCACGGCAAGAAGAGCCACATCCGCTCCGTTCCTGATAATTTCAGCTTTTCCAATTTCGATTTCTGCAAATCCTTTTTGAAGATCCACTCCCAACGCTGAACCCCGGGGATATCTGATAGCAATCGGACCATAATATTTGACGGCAGTGTAGAGCATGTTACGTAATTCAGATTCATCCTTCGGCGCCATAATTACCATGTTTGGTATCAATCTTAAATATGTAAGATCAAATGTGCCGTGATGAGTCGGTCCATCAGCGCCTACCAGCCCTGCCCTATCCAACACAAACACAACATGGAGTTTCTGGAGAGCGACGTCATGTACTATCTGATCAAAAGCACGCTGTAAAAATGTTGAGTAGATAGCTACAACGGGCGTAATTCCCTGTGTAGCCAAACCCGCAGCGAACGTAACTGCATGTTCCTCGGCAATTCCAACATCAAAATAACGCTCCGGCATTTCTTTACACAAAATGTCCAGCCCGGTTCCGTCCGGCATAGCTGCCGTAATTCCAATAACAGCAGGATCCTCTTTGGCTATTTCAACGAGTGCGTTCCCAAAAATTGATGTATAAGAATCAGGGCTTCCGGATTTTTTTATTACTTCGCCGGTCATTTTATCAAACGGAGTAGCGGCGTGCAATCTTTGAACGTGATTTTCGGCCGGCTTGTACCCCTTGCCCTTTTCGCTTGTAACATGAACCAGAATCGGGCCGGAATAATTTTGAATCTGCTCAAATATTTTGATGAGTTGTTCCAGACTGTGTCCGTTCACCGGTCCGAAATACCTGAATCCAAGCGCCTCAAAGAGCATTCCAGGCGTCAGCATAGATTTTATTCCTGAGCCGAGACGGGCTGTAACTCTTCTTATACCGTCTCCGAAATTATCGAGCTTGCCCGTCAGGTCCCAAATGGCACCCTTGAATTTATTGTATTCAGGGTGGGAAATCATTTCGCTGAAGTAGTTTGAGATCTGCCATACGTTCGGGGCAATAGACATATTATTATCATTAAGAACTACTATCAAATTACTTTTAATTATTCCGGAATTGTTCATTGCTTCGTACGCCATCCCGCCCGTCATTGCCCCGTCGCCTATTATAGCAATTACTTTTTTATCATCCTTCTGAATATCTCTTGCAACAGCCATACCGAGAGCGGCAGAAATTGAAGTGGACGCATGACCTGCACCAAAGGCATCGTATTCGCTTTCTGATCTTTTAAGGAATCCGCTTATTCCATTTAATCTGCGGATGGTTTTTAATTTATCTCTTCTTCCGGTTATTATTTTATGAGGATAGGCCTGATGTCCTGTATCCCACACAATAAGGTCGTGAGGCGTATTAAAAACCTTATGGAGAGCTACTGTAAGTTCAACAGTACCAAGCCCTCCACCGAAGTGTCCACCGATTTCCGAAATAACATCCACCATATAGTCCCGTATTTCAGAGCATAGTGTTTTAAGCTCCTCAACAGAAAACGTACGTATATCTTCCGGAGAATTTACCCTGAACAAAACTTTATATTTAGATTCATCAACCATTAACGGCTCTTCCTTTAGATTACTCTTTAATATTGTTCTCAAGTTGTTTCTTTAATTCAGTTACTTTGAGTTCGGCCTCTTTCAAAGTTGTATAGCAGGTTTTTGCCAGACCGATTCCCTCTTCATATAATTTTATCGACTGATCCAATCCGACTGTACCGCTTTCAAGCGAGTCGGATATTTCCTGAAGCCTTTTCAATAATTCCTCGAAACTGATCTCTTTTTTCTTGCTCATTTTATTTTCACTTCTCCATCAAAGAATTTAATATCAAATGCATCTTTCTCTTTAAAATTTTTCAACCTCGGAACATACTTTCCATTCTGCTTAACGATCGAAAAGCCCTTCCTCAGAACATTCTCAATATCATGCGATTGTAACTTGCTTTCAAGCAGAGTCAACTGGTTTTTTAAGACAGACAATTTATTCTCATAAATGTTTTGAAAACGATAAACTAAGCTATCCAGATACTGAGATTTTCCGCTTATCATATCCTGCGGCAGACGGAATCCGTAAGATGACAGTAATTTGCGAATTTCATCCCTGTGACCGGAAATTATCTCCGTCATTTTCTCCGGGAAATAATATGAAAACTCATCTATAAACGCAAAAAGTTCATCCTTGTCCGGAGTCGCGAGTTCCATTGCTGCCGAAGGAGTCGCAGCCCGCAGATCAGCGACAAAATCGGAAATTGTAAAATCAATCTCGTGTCCTACGGCGCTTATTACGGGCAGTTCCGAATCGAATATGGCACGCGCTACAATCTCCTCGTTGAAAGCCCACAGATCCTCAAGAGAACCTCCGCCCCGACCGACAATAATCAGATCAATATCCTTCTGGAGATTCAGCAGTTTAATATTTTTGGCAATATCCTCCGCAGCGTTTTCACCCTGTACCTTGCATGATGCAATCACCAGTTCCACTAAAGGATATCTTCTCGAGGCGATACTTTTCATATCCTGAAATGCGGCCCCGTCTATTGCCGTTACAATTCCAATTTTCGCGGGATATTTCGGAATAGGTTTTTTATACTTTTCATCAAACAATCCCTCCGCCGCAAGTTTCTTTTTAAGTTTTTCAAAGGCAGCCTGAAGCTCCCCTTCACCAGCAGGCTTCATAGAACGGACATCTATCTGATAGCTGCCCCGTGGCGCGTATAGAGTGAGTCTCCCCGTGATAACTACCTTCATTCCATCCTGCGGCGCGAAAAAAACATAATTATTTACCCCACGCCACATTGTGCAGCTGATCTGCGCTCCTGAATCTTTTAAAGTGAAATACCAGTGTCCGGAAACATGCGCTTTGTAGTTCGAAATTTCACCGATAACATTTATTTCGTAAAAATTCTCTTCCAAAGTCTGTTTGATTAATCCGGTGATCTCGCTTACGGATAATACATTTTTCTCTATTTCTGTTTGTTTTTTCAATTTTCAATTAATATATATTTATTTTCTTCCGTGTAAAATATATTTGACTCACGCGAGGTTTCTCAGAGGTTCAGCGAGAAAAAATTTGAATACAATCCGATTGATAGTTCATGAAATTCCCTGCCTCCATTTATTGTCTGAAAATTGTATCTGTATCTCGTGTAAAGAGTAAACACATTTTGGATCTGAAAAAGTCCGATTGATAATTCGGCACTTAAGCCGTTATACCCGTTCAGATCTGTGAACGCGCCCACTCCGGGCGCAAAATATTCAATTACTGGTATTTGGATGATCTGTTTATAACCTAATCTTAAATAATTCCTTCGGTCAGTATCAAATATATGCGAATATTCCAATCCAATATAACCTGACGGATAATTATATCCCGCAGAATAAAAATTGACTATTGGAATTTCCTTGTTAAGTGACCAATGATTTACTCCATTTAAGCTTACGGCCGTGGGAGAAGGTATAGTAAAAATTACGGCACCAAGGCATATACTAAAGAGGCCCGGGTCCTGATCACCGGAAATCTCAATACCGACTGGCAAATTTGCCTCTAATACCTCCGAATTTGTGATATTACCCGAACTGTCTGTAGCCGAAATCTGGTAGAACAAGGAATTATGAACGTCCATTTTACTCAGATCAATCTCAATCTTATGATCTTCAGTATAGGTATTCGAAATTTCCAAAGTAGTTTTCTTCATCAATATTATTTTTGAAATTGATCTTTCGCTTGTAAAAAAAGAAAGTAAAAATTTATGCGGAGTTTCGGGAGTTATATAGGAATCAATCACAATAATTTCTATCGGACTTTTGGACGGGATATCTGTTTGGGCATACAATCCATTTCCAACCATTAGAAAAAATAAAAATATTTTTACGGCTCGCATCCACATCTACTTTTTTATGCTGATAAAATTAAACTTTTTTGGGTTAAGATTTGTGATTTTCTTTTAGTGCGGAACGGTAAAAATGATTTCAATGCTTGAAGTCATTTAAGTATATTTGTCTTTGTAACTATATAGTTTTTCAACTCAACAAATATGGAATAGTTTTGAAAATATTAATATCCAACGATGACGGCATTGATTCACCTGGAATTGCAGCGTTAACAAAAGAGTTAAAAAAAATAGGCGATGTTACTGTAATTGCTCCGCGAACCGAACAAAGTGCTGTCGGCCATGCCATAACGATGAAATTTCCACTTCGAATAACGGAATATTACAAAAACGGGGATTTCTTCGGGTATGCGATTGATGGGACTCCTGCCGACTGCATTAAAATTGGGATCAGAAACATATTGAAAGAAAAACCGGACATTGTTATTTCCGGCATCAACTGCGGATCCAATACGGCCATAAATATAATCTATTCGGGTACGGTCTCGGCAGCGAGGGAGGCTGCTATTATGGATGTTCCTGCCATAGCTGTTTCAGTAACAAGCCACGAACCGAATCATTATGAATACGCAGCTAAATTTTCAGCCGATCTAACCAAACTCGTTGTTCAGCACAAACTTACAACAGGGACATTATTAAATGTGAATGTGCCCGATCTCCCGGATGAACAGATTAAAGGAGTCCTTTTGACCCAGCAGGGTAAATCAAAGTGGGATGATATTTACGAAGAAAGACTGGATCCTTACGGGAAGAAATATTACTGGCTCACGGGAAATTTAATGCAGGTGGATAACAATTTAATAACCGATCAGCACGCTGTGAGAGAAAATTACGTTTCTGTAACACCGATCCATTTTGACCTGACCGACTACGAAACTTATGATAAGATGAAACACTGGCATTTGGAAAATATGCACAAACAAAAATCTTAAGAATTGAATGATAATGCAAAGCAGTTTTAGTTTAGTCACTTCCGGCAGCTCTCTTTTGTTAATCGCTCTAATTCTCGCGATAGTTTTATTTTCCTTCTTTATCTATAAGTATACAATCCCCTCAGTCTCCCGAGTCTTAAGGACGGGACTTGTATTTCTCCGGACCGCAATACTGGTATTAATATTATTTCTGATTTACGAACCCATTGCCTCAATGATAAAATCGGAAACCGTCGAATCTAAAACCAGAATCTATATAGATAATTCCAATTCAATCGCAACTTCAGACAGTGCGGGGAGAATAGCTCAATTAAATACTTTTATTCAAAAAATGAGATCAACCGGGGGAATAAAAACGGCTCTGTTTTCATTCGGGAGGAGCGTAGACTCACTTGTCACGGAACAAAATGATAAAATTGACTTTACTTCCGGGTATACAAATTTTGAGAATATTATTACAGATATCCGGAAAAACAGCGATCACATCAATTCGGCAGTAATAATAAGCGATGGAATAATTACAGATGGAATTGATCCGACATACCAGGCCGAACGGCTTCAGATCCCTCTCTTTACTGTCGGCATCGGGGATTCATCAAGAATGAAGGACATAGAGATTAATAATGTTTCCTTTAATGAGTATGTATATTCCGGAAGAGACACTAAAATTGAGGCATTAATTACAAATTTGGGATATCAAAACCGCAATACTCGGGTGTCACTATTCGAAGAAAACAGGCTGGTTGAATCGAAAGACATTATTCTTGGAACCTCCGGAATGGACAAAATTCCTTTTAATTATAAACCGGCGGAGGGAGGAGAAAAAAAACTAACCATAAGGATCGCTCCTCTTTCGGGCGAAGCCACTGATAAGAATAACACCCGGACTTTTTATTTGAATGTTCTGGATACTAAATTCAACATCTGTCTGGTCGCCGGAACCCCTTCAGCCGATGTGTCAGCTGTATCCAAAGCGATTACGACAGATAAGAATATCGGTCTCAAAAAGCTCATCCAGATTTCCAATGATAAATTCTGGAATGACGAAAAACCGGACCTGATTGACAGCGCGGATGTTTTATTCCTAATAGATTTTCCGGGGGCTGAAACATCACAAAATGTATTGGAGAAGGTTACTGGAGCAATTTCACAGAATAAGCCGTTTTTCTTTCTTCTTTCTGGAAATGTAAACTTCTCCAAATTGAATATCCTGCAAAAGTTTCTCCCGTTTACAAGCACAAAAAATGTTAATGAATTAATTCAGGTTCAGCCCGATCTGAATCAGGATTCCTATTCTTCCAATTTTTCATCATCAAACAGCGGAAAGATTTTCTGGGATAAATTACCTCCCGTTACACAATTTAACCTGGAATTCATTTCAAATCCCGGCAGTAATGTTCTTGCAAGATCAAGAATAAAAAACATTCCAACCGGTAATCCGTTTATTATTTCCAGCAGTATTGGAAGACAGAGAGTATTCGCGATTCTCGGGGGTGATATATGGCGCTGGCAACTTCAAACGGCCGAGAAAAATCCCGATTTTTTTGACAACTTCATTAACGATATTGTTAAATGGCTGCGCACTTCCGATAGCCAGAAGCAATTCCGTATTTATACGAATAAAAAAAACTATTCACCCGGAGAAGATGTAATAGTCTCTGCAGAACTTTACGACCGTACATTAACGCCTATTGATACTGCCACAATATCTGTTGAGTTGGGATTGGATTCGAAAAAAAGTGAAATAATTTTATCTTCTTCGGGGAATGGCCTTTATAGCGGAATTTTCTCGCCGACTGAATCCGGAGATTTTACTTATGAAGGGAGCTCCGATCTTTACGGATCAACGATCAAAAGCAACACCGGAAGATTCAATATCGGGGATATTCAAATAGAAAGAATCGATACACGAATGAGAATTGATTTTCTGAATCTGCTTGCAAATTCAACGGGTGGAAATTATTATTCCGTGGATAATTACTCAAAGCTTACAGAACAGCTCAAAAAGTTAAATGAAAAATCGCTTAAAGAATCGGTTAAAAGAAGTGACTATCAGCTTTGGAACAATGAATGGCTGATGCTTTTAATAATATTATTATTTTCGGCTGAATGGTTTATAAGAAAAAGAGCTGGCATGATTTAAAATAATTTCCATGGAAATTAATGGCCTTCATCGAATTTAGATCAGAAGATTTGGTTCACATACATTCAATGGACAATGAGCATCACCAGATTGTCCTTATCATTAATTCATTGCATAATTCCGTTCTGAATTTTGATGAAACCCTCCGTCTAAAAGAGATGAAAAATTTGATAGAGACACTTGAAAACCATTTCGGGAATGAAGAATTTTTAATGAAGGAATATAAATTTCCCGGCTACATCTCTCACAAACTGGAACATGACAGATTTTACACCCAAACATTTAAAAATACCCTGAAACGTCCGGTGGATAGACCTGCTTTTGGGATTGAGGAATTGGAAAGTATACGGCGATGGTTTTATAACCATATCGAGATAAAGGACCGTAAGTGCGCAATGTTTTTAATAGAAAAAGGACTTAATTAACAGGGCGGTTAGATGAAAATTCTAACACCAATATTTGATTTTTTCCTCCCACGTTTATGCCCATCCTGTAAAAATAAATTAACGCCTCTGGAAAGCGTTGCCTGCGTCTCATGTCTTTCCAAAATAGAACAAGCGGATCCGGAAAGGATTGCGAATGAATACATCCGGAAATTTCTTAATGATAAAATCATAGCCGGTTTTGCATCACTTTTCATTTTTGAGAAGGACAAAGAGATTCAGCACCTGATACACGGGCTGAAATACGAAGGCAAATTTCAGATTGGACTGTTTCTTGGAGAACTTACGGCAATTGGACTTCGCGAAGAAATTGAAAAATGGAAAATTGATTTTATAGTTCCGGTTCCGCTGCATCATCTCAAGCGTGCCGAAAGAGGATTTAACCAATCCGATTATATCGCCGGGGGAATGAAGAAAATATTGAATATTCCGGTAAAGAGTAATTATATAAAAAGGTGCCGATTTACAGAAACACAGACGAATTTAACTTTACTAGAACGAGCAGCTAACATTGAAGGGGCGTTCCGAGTTAAGAAGAGGAAGATTATTAAAGGGAAAAGAATTCTTATTGTGGATGATGTTATAACGACGGGCGCAACCGTTTCCGAATGCGGAAAGGCTTTAACTAAAAACGGAGCTGCTAAGGTCTACGCTGTGTCGGTTGCAATTGCAGAGTAATTTATAAAGAAGATGTTAAGGGTGTACTGATAAGTCGGAAAGATAATATTTATGGGTTTTTTATTTGATTTTATTCTTTACTTCCCCTTTGTTCTTTTCATATCTCACAGACTGGATTTCCGCAGCAACAGAAAGCGCAATTTCGTACGCGGTATCGCCCCCGATTTTTAATCCTATCGGCATATGAAGTTTGGAAAGGTCAATTTCCGGATCAATTTCTTTTTTCAGATTATCTATCATACCGGCGGCTTTGGCGCGGGACGCGATAACGCCAATATATTTATGAACTAAATTTCTTGAATACAAAGTTTTTAACACATCATAATCATACTGATGACCGTAAGTAACAACTACAAAATAGGAATCCGACGCGGGAATAAATTTTTCGGCAAATTCCCTGTATTCATGATATATGCAGTTTATACCCTCTGCTTTGTACTTTTCAAATAATTCCTGCCTGTTATCGATTAAGATTACATGATATTTCAGATTGCTCAATATTTCAATCAGCGCCTTGCCTACATGACCGCCGCCGAAGATATAAATAACAGGAAGGTTTTTAACGGCTTCATAGTAAAGCCAGATTTTACCGTTGCAGCTCATAGGAATTTTAACGGCACCCGGATCGATTACTGTTTCATCATTGATAAGCAAATACTCTTTCAATAAATTTTCAGTTCCGGAAGCCATAATTTTTAAAGATTCCTGAACCGCCTCCATTTCAATCGCACCGCCTCCGACCGTTCCGAAAGATTTACCGCTGTCATCAACAACCATTTTAAATCCGGCTTTACCGGGTGTTGAGCCTGTTGATTTAACAACGGTAACGGTGACAAAATTTCTATTTTCTTTGTTCAATTCTAAAATCTTGCTGTAAATTTCCACTGAATTGGTCCCTATAAAGTTTGTATTACATCTTCTCAGGGGCGTTTACCCCGAGTATAGACAATCCGTTACGCAAGACAGTTTGAACGGCCATACAGAGCGCTGTACGGGCTTCTGCGAGGTTTTTTTCACTGCCGATGATCCTGCATTCGGTGTAAAATCTATGAAAATGCGCAGCCAGTTCTTCAAGATAAATGGTTATCCTGTGAGTCTCATAATTCTCCGCGCTGTAGATAACATCTTCGGGAAATTCAAACAGTTTTTTCAGCAGACTCTGTTCAGCGGGAGTTGAAAGCAAATCCAATTGCTGCAGCGATGAATCAAGTCCTTCTTCTTTGGTCATGCGCAGAATTGAAGAAATTCTCGCGTGAGCATACTGAAGATAGAATACGGGGTTTTCATCGGATTGTTTTTTGGCCACATCGAGATCAAAATTGAGATGACTGGAAATACTCCTCATATTAAAGAAATAACGAACAACATCACTTCCCACTTCATCAATTAGTTCATCCAGAGTAATATAATTTGCCTTGCGGGTTGACATCTTCACAACCTCGCCCTTCTCCATTATTGTTACGAACTGATGAATTAGAACCCTGACTTTATCAGTATCATAACCAAGCGCCCGCAAACCGGCCAGCACGTCGGGATATGTAGCATTATGATCGGATCCGAAAAGGTCAATTATTAGATCATAACCGCGCTCAAATTTTGTGATATGATACGCTATATCAGGCAGGCGGTAAGTCGGCTCGCCTGATGATTTTACAATTACCTTATCGTTTTCATTTCCAAGTTCTGAAAGTTTGAGCCATATTGCGCCCTCATGTTCATAGGATAAATTTTTCTTTTCAAATTCTTTTATGAGTAAATCAATCCTTCCCTCTTCATACAAAATATGCTCGTTGTAAAAGTTTTTCATCCTGATATTAATTCGTTCCAAAGTTCCGATTATATCGGCAAAAATTTCACTCTCCGCCGCCTGTTTGAATTTTCCTTCGGCATTTTCGTCTAAGAGCGCATCACCGTGATTTTCCTTTAGTTTTGCCGCAATCTCCCTGATATATTCACCCTGATAATAATCGTCTGGAAAATCAGTCTTCTTGCCCGTCAGTTCCAGATAACGCAAACGTACCGAATCCCCAAGCATGCGCATCTGTCTTCCGGCATTATTAAAGTAGTATTCCCGGTCGACCGTATATCCGATCCACTCAAGCATATTGGCGACAGTGTCGCCTACCACTGCATTACGCCCGTGTCCAACCGTAAGCGGTCCTGTAGGATTTGCGGATACAAATTCAACCATGGCTTTCCTGCCGGAATATTTAGTCGAGCGGCCGAAATTTTGTTTCTCGTTGAATATTGTCTTGATTATTTGAGTATTAAATGTCGGAGTAAAATAAAAATTGATAAAACCGGGGCCGGCAATTTCTATCTTTTCAATAATAGTTTTATCATAATCCAAGTTTGAAATTATCTCATTTGCAACTTCATGAGGTTTCTGCTTCAGTTTCTTGGCAAGGATCATTGCTGCATTTGTTGAATAATCGCCATGCCCTTTTTGGGAGGGAACAGTAAAAACCAATTCCACTTCAGTTAAGTAAGTTAGTTTGGATTCTGCCGCCTTAAAAAGTTGTAAAAGGTAATTCTTCAAAGATTTCTCCGGAATTAGAAACTACTTTTCTTCATTCTTTATTTTAATAACGGGTGCGTCGCCCCAAAGTTTTTCAAGATTATAATAGCTTCTTGCGTCTTCTTTGAATACATGAACTATAACATCAAAATAATCTAAGATCACCCAGTTCAAAGTCTCGAATCCTTCTTTATGCAGGCACCTGATCCCCTTATTATGAAGCTGCTCATCAATCTCATCCGCAATCGCTTTCACATGCCTATCCGCATCGGCTGAACAGACGACAAAGCAATCCGCAATGCCCGAGAGTTTCCGCAGGTCAAGAATATTAATGTCAAATCCTTTTTTTGTTTTGATTATCTGTCCGATCATCTTTGAAAATTTAATTGGGTCCAAACATACCTCGATTTCATTTACATTGTTTAATTCTGAAATAAGGGAATTGTGAAAAAATCAATTCCGGAAAAATATTTTTATTGAAGGGGAGTTAATTTAAAATAATCCCTGCCAACCACAATTGATACATCAAGAAAATAATCTTTGTTTAGCTGCTGTATCACATTTTCACTTTTAATTCCGAGTAATTTTGCAGTTTGATAAGCATTTGCAAGATTCCCGGACCGATCGATGACTAGGCTCTCCCCCACGTCGGCAGAAATATAATTGCCCGATTTTACCACATCAACATTTTTGGAGCGGAGGAAATCTGTAAAACGATCCGCCACGCCGGCAACCCCGCAACCGTTAAGAACCTCAACTTGAATTATTTCTGATACGGTCTTTGAAACTGTTATGTCCTCCATACTTTTTCCGCTGCCTGAAAGTTTAATATAGATGGAGTAACCCATATATATAATCACGGCGCTTAAAAGGAATAGAGATATATTAAGGAATAAGTTAAAAGTGGAAGATTTTAAACCGTTCCGATTCGGGGATTTTTTTTTACCGTTTGTTTTATTCAATTAAAAATCACGCTCTAATATTAAAACTTTGAACGCAATTTAATAAAAAACTATCTCTCTTTCTCAGAAGCCCCATTCGTTAAAATAATTATCCCGGTAATAAGGCGAGTAACCTCCGTAACCATAGGGTGAATACCCGACTGGAAGATTTCTATATTGAATAAAAATATTCATATTGTCAGAAGGTTTGAAGGTTAATTGCGCGCGGTTTATATAGACACCGTTAATCTGTTTCGAATAATCGTTTCCAAACGAATTATAGGGTGAATTGACAATACTGATGTCCGTTTCCAGTTTAAGTCTATCACTGAATTTATAAGCCAGGCTGTTAGTATAGACTCCGAGGGCGACACCTCCATAACCCCCAAAAGCGGTATAAGAGAGCCCGAAAGAATGGCGCATGGAAAAACTATCCGGATTTATGAATCCAAGCAATGACCCGAAAGAATTATTTTTTACAATGCCGCTTCTTATATCGGGTTTGTTATTGGACTCATCCCTGTATTGAGCGGCTACCAAAGTCGCTGAAAGTAATAATAATAGAAGAATCTTTTTCATATAAATACCCGAATATTTGTTTCTTTTACATCCCCAGGGAATTATTTGTTTCTATAATTCCAATCAAATCTGAACTTATTTTAAGCTGTCTGCGGCACAAATGCAAATCATTTATTGTTACCCGCACATTAACCAATCGCAGGCCAATAAACAAGTTTAGTTGAAATCAGGTGTTAACTCTTACGATCATCTCTATTTCCACGGGAGCATTCATTGGTAATTCATTAACTCCAACCGCACTTCGTGCGTGTTTGCCGGCATCTCCGAATAACTGAGCTAAAAAATCAGAAGCACCATTAGCAATTTTGGGCTGAGATGTAAAATTAACAGCGGAGCTTACAAATACGGTTAATTTCACAATCTGCTCGATATTATCCAGGCTCCCGATCAACCCTTTAATGGCTGAAAGACAATTCACAGCGCTTGCCCTCGCGCATTCAACGCCTTTTTCCTCGCTAACTTCATATCCGACCCTACCCTCAGCAATTAATTTACCGTTATGGAAAGGAAGCTGCCCGGATGTAAAGACCAGATTGCCGCTTTTCTGCGCCGGGATATAATTAGCGAGCGGTTTTGGGGCTGCCGGTAATTCGTAACCAATTATTTCTTTGATTTTTTGCTCAATCATTTTCACCTCAGGAATTATTCTGAAATAAATATATCAAAAATATTGTAAAATTTTTGATGAATTATTTTTTCAATCAGATCACTCTAATTATCTTTGCACATCTAATAGGAGAACGATAATGACAGGCGAAAAATTCGAGAAACTTTGGCAGATAATGAAACGACTGAGGGAAGAATGTCCGTGGGATAAAGAACAAACCCATGATTCCATAAAAGCGGCATTACTGGAAGAGACTTATGAAACAATCGAGGCAATCGATCATAAAGATTATAATGAACTTAAATCGGAACTCGGGGATCTTCTGCTTCATATTGTATTTCATTCGGCAATCGCAGAGGAAAATAACACATTCTCCATTAACGAAGTTATTGATTGCATCACAGATAAAATGATCCGCCGTCATCCTCACGTTTTCAGCGATACAATAGTTAACGGGACAAAGGACATACTAAAAAATTGGGAAGAGATAAAACTTACAGAAGGAAGAAATTCACTGCTCGAAGGGGTGCCTAAAAATATGCCGAGTCTCGCCCGAGCCTATCGTCTGCAGGAGAAAGCATCCAAAGTCGGTTTTGACTGGGAAAAGAAGGATGACGTATGGAAGAAAGTTATTGAGGAAATTGAAGAGATGCATGAGATGGAAAGGGTCGGCAACATTGCGGAATTCGAAAAGGAAATGGGAGATGTTTTCTTTGCACTCACAAACTACGCAAGATTTGTGGGGATTCATCCTGAAAACGCGCTGCGTCATACTAATGAAAAATTCATTGCCCGCTTTGGTTATGTGGAGAAGAAAATAAAAGAGACCGGAAAAACTTTATCCGAGTCCACTCTGGAAGAGATGGATAAGTTTTGGGAGGCAAGTAAAACCGATTTTCATTGAAATTCTGAATTCTGAGAATGCGGAAGTCTTCTCCCGCTTTATTTAGAATTATATGGCAGTGGTCGGTTATTTCCCATTGCTGTAATGTTTTTCGTACGCGTTAATGATGTCTTTTACCAGTTTATGACGCACTACATCGCCTTTATCAAAATAAACAAAACCAACTCCGTCAATTCCTTTAAGAATCTCTTTAACCTGGACCAATCCGCTCTGTGAAAAACTCGGCAGATCTATCTGAGTAATATCCCCCGTAACTATTGATTTGGAATTAGGACCAAGCCGAGTGAGAAACATTTTCATCTGCATTCCCGTAGCATTCTGGGCTTCGTCAAGTATTACATACGCATTATTCAAAGTTCTTCCGCGCATGTACGCAAGCGGAACAATTTCAACAACACCTTTTTCCAGATAATTCTTCAGCTGCTCGCTCGGGATCATCTCTTCCAGGGCATCATACAGCGGTCTAAGATAAGGATCTATTTTTTCCCTGAAATCTCCCGGCAGGAATCCAAGACTTTCGCCGGCTTCAACTGCAGGTCTGGCCAAAATTATTTTTTTAACTATTCCTTTTTTAAGTGCCGCAACGGCAAATGCCACTGCCAAATAAGTCTTTCCAGTGCCTGCAGGGCCTATGGCAAAACAGATATCATTTTCTTTTACAACTTTTATATACGCAACCTGATTAGGAGTTTTTGCCTTTATTGCATCTTTTTTTGAGTAAAGAACAATACTATCGAAATCATTTTCGCTAATAATCTCTTTCCCCTGAAGCGTTAGATCTATAATTGTGTACACATCACTCGGCTGAAGCTTTCCTGTTGTGTTCAGGACGAAGATCATTTCCTTCAATACCTTTTCAATAGCAGCGGTTTCCTCGGCAACACCTTTGATAATAATGTTATCGCCTCTGGCAATAACGGTGGCTGAAAACCTCTCCTCTATAGGTTTAATGTTATTGTCACTAATACCCATAAAAGAAAGTAGATCCACATTATCGAGTTTGAATATTTTATCGGTCTGCGTACTATCCTCCAAAATAAAAGAAAAGCCCTCTTCAAAAAATGAAAAGGGCTTTATTGGAATTATTAAAAGTCACTGCGTTATGATAAATCCTTATTTAGAAGGTGCCTGCGTCTGTGTTGGCGGAGCTGGTTTATAGTTTCTTCTAATTTTATCATATTTTGATTTTTCTTCTTCTGTCAAATTTGGAATCTTGAAAATTTGTTTCGGGAAAATCAGATCCGGATTTTTAATTTTATCTCTGTTTGATTTATAAATCACCGGCCATGCAAACGGATTTGCATAATGATCTTTCTTCTTTGCAATGTTCCAAAGATTATCGTTCTTAACAACAGTGTAGTTAATTTCTTTTGGAGCAACTACCCACGCATCCAATTTTCTCTGTAACTGGTTGTGAACTTTATCAAAAAATTCTGTAAGGGCACTAATTTTATTTTTCTTCATTGCATCAAGTTCGGCCTGACGATCTGCCTTCTCGGGTGTACGTCCGTCAATTTTTGATGTCAAGTCAGCCAATTGTTTTCTGAAGTTATCAACATCGGCTTTTTTAGCACCTAACATTGCATAAAGTTCATTCATACAATCGTCGTAGGATTTAAGTTCTGCATTAACTTTTTTAAGATTTGCAACTTCAGTTTTAAGCATATTCAGCTCTGAAGTCAGCGCTACTCTTTTTTCGGTGAGACGGTTTATTTCCATCTGCCATTCTTCTTTTGTCATTTCTTTATCTTGCGCAAAGAGATTGACAGAGAGAATCATTACGAAAATACCTGTTAACAATAATTTGTAAAATTTCATTTAGACCTCCGTCATTAATAAACTTATTAATTACATACCAATTTTTTCGAGATTTTTCTTTACTTCAGCTTTCTCTTTTGCGCATTGATCAAGTTTTGCATTCTTTTCTGCAATCTCTCTCTCTATTGCTGCTTTCTCTGTCTTTAATGTTCCAACTTCTTTTTCTAGAGCTTTAACTTCTGACCGAAGAGCTTCTAGTTCCGCCATCTGTTCTTCGGATACTCCGCTGCAGCCTGTAATTACAGCCATGCTCGCAACGAGAACTACGATAAGCGCAGAGTTAATGATTCTTTTCATCATTTGACTTCTCCTTTGATTTGATGATTTTAATTTTGCTTTGCCAATATAACAAATTTTTCGACCAAATAAAGGCCAATCCTTTGTTTTCGGCACTATATGATCCTTTTTTCAATTAAACTGATGTAACTGTTTCCGGCTATAATTAGATGATCCATCACATGAATATCCATAATTTTCCCCGCTTCAATCATTTTTTTTGTCAGGGAGATATCCTCCTGGCTGGGCTCGGGGTTACCGCTTGGATGATTATGAATCAGAATGATACTTGCAGAGTTGTTTTCTATAGCAGTTTTAAAGACTTCCCTCGCATGTACAAGACTTGCGTTCAGATGCCCGACCGATATCAATTCCATCCTTAATATTTTGTTTGCCGAATTAAGGCAAACCACATAAAATTCTTCTTTCAGTTTATCGCGAAGAACGGGTATGAAAAGATCTGCCAGATCGGTTGGTGATTGTATCTTTTTTAACGAGAAAAGTTTTTTCTGAAAGTCGGCTCGTCTGTTAAGCTCGAATGCTGCGAGAAGTGTTGCGGCTTTATCCCTCCCTATCCCGGGATGTCTTTGAACGGCTTGAGCGGATTGGGATGTCAAATTATTCAACCCGCCCGATTTCTCTATTAATTCTTGAGACAGCTGGAGTACACTTTTTCCCTTAGTTCCGGTACGAAGAAGGATGGCAATAAGTTCTATTTCCGTTAAGCTTTGAGCTCCGCGAAGTAATAATTTTTCGCGCGGACGATCATCAACCGGCAGTTCTTTAACCTTCATAGCTATTCCCTTTAGCCAGGTTTTTACTCCCACTCGATTGTTGCGGGGGGTTTGGAACTTATATCATATACCACACGGTTAACACCCCTCACCGAGCGGATAATTTTATTCGATACTGTTTCAAGAAATGAGTGATCAAAGCGAAACCAATCTGCAGTCATTCCATCAGTCGATGTAACCGCGCGGAGGGCTATTACATTTTCATAAGTTCTTGTATCGCCCATAACACCGACCGTCTGAATCGGCAGCAGTACCGCAAATGCCTGCCATATATTGTCATAAATACCGTGGTTATCCAATTCGCTTATAAAAATATCATCCGCTTCACGCAGAATATCCAACCGTTCTTTTGTTATTTCTCCAAGAACCCTAACAGCCAATCCCGGCCCCGGGAAAGGGTGCCTCCTTATAAAAATTTCAGGGAGTCCAAGTTCCCGTCCAATTTTTCTAACTTCGTCTTTGAATAATTCACGGAATGGTTCAATTAACTTAAGATTCATCCTCTCAGGAAGACCCCCTACATTATGGTGAGTCTTAATTGTCACCGAGGCGCCTTTTACAGAAACCGATTCAATTACATCCGGATATAAGGTGCCCTGCACAAGGAATTGCGCATCTGAAAATTTTTTGGCTTCGGCTTCAAATACTTCAATGAAGGTATTCCCGATTATTTTTCTTTTAACTTCAGGATCGGTAACTCCTGCCAGTCTTTCAAGAAACAGCGATGAGGCATCAATATAATCAACATACATGTTATAGTTATCGCTGAACATTTTTTCTATGACCGCGCTTTCATTTTTTCGCATCATTCCGTGATCTACATGTATACAGACCAGTTGCTCGCCGATGGCTTTATGAATCAGTACAGCGGCAACCGATGAATCAACACCGCCGCTTAATGCGCAAATAACTTTATTAGAACCGACTTTTCCAGTGACTTCATCAGTGGTGAAATTTATAAAATTTTCGGAAGTCCAGTCTGCCTTACATCCGCATACATCAAATAAAAAATTATCTAAAATTCTTTTGCCAAATTCTGTATGCGAAACTTCCGGATGAAACTGAATTCCGTATATTTTTTTGCCTGGATTTGATATTGCACACAACGGTGAATTTTCTGTTTTTGCGGTTACATAAAATCCGGCCGGTAATTTTGTTACATAATCGCCATGGCTCATCCAGATTACGGATCCATCGTCTACAGCGGTGAATAAGGAATCATCTTCCAGAACATTCAGATGTGCTTTTCCGTATTCGCGGTCGGCAGCCGGTTCGACCTTTCCACCCAGAGTTTTAGCAATCAATTGCAGCCCGTAACAAATCCCGAGAACGGGTATCCCAAGTTCAAAAATATCTTTTGATATTGACGGAGAACCGGCCTCATTTACACTCATCGGTCCGCCGGATAAAATTATTCCTGCCGGTTTTTCTTTGGTAATATCTTCAAGAGAGTAAGTGTGGGGATGAATCTCAGAGTAAACCTTGCTCTCTCTGATCCTGCGGGCAATCAACTGAGTGTATTGCGAACCGAAATCAAGTATTAAAATTTTTTCAGTGTGAGTCATAGGAAAGAGAGGTTATATATTTATTAAAAGGCAGAATCCGCATCCGGAGTCCGCCTAAAAAAAAGATAAATTCAGGGCTATTGACCAAGCTGCGCTTTGTACGCGGCAGGATCGAGCAGATCATTAAGCTGAGAAGGATCGGCCAATTCCACTTTGATAATCCAGCCGGCTCCGTAAGGATCAGTATTAATGAGCTGCGGTTCGTCTGTCAATTTGGAATTTATTTCTACAACCTTGCCGGTAACGGGCGCATACAGATCACTAACCGTTTTCACTGCTTCAATAGTTCCGAATGATTCGCCTATCGTCATATCTGACAAATCCGGCGCAATATCAACGTAAACAATATCTCCTAATTCACCCTGTGCAAAATCCGAAATGCCGATTGTACCTGTATTTCCGTCAACTTTAATCCATTCATGGTCTTTTGTGTACTGAAGATTTTCTGGAATGTTCATACTACCCTCATTAGTTTATATTTATGTGTTTATCGATGAACGAAGTATCAAAATCCCCTTCAATAAATTTTTCATTCTCAAGGACTTTCATATGGAAGGGAATTGTGGTTTTTATACCCTCTATTTTAAATTCCTCCAACGCTCTTCTTGCCCTTCTGATTGCATGCTTACGGTCAGTTCCCCACACAATCATTTTAGCTATTAAGGAGTCATAATTAGGGGGGATAACATAATCATTGTAAATATGCGAGTCTATCCTGACACCAAATCCACCCGGGAAATGAAGATATTCAATTCTCCCCGGTGACGGTCTGAAATTATGATCTGGATCTTCCGCATTAATTCTGAATTCAATGGCGTGCCCGCGTGGTTCAAGCGGTTTATCCTGGATTGGAAGACCGGCCGCAATCAAAATCTGATTTTTAATCAGATCAAAATTACGAACCATTTCTGTAACCGGATGCTCAACCTGAATTCTAGTATTCATTTCGATGAAGTAAAAATTCATATACTTATCAACAAGAAATTCAATTGTGCCTGCGCCCTCATAATTTACGGAACGGACGCCGAGAAGAGCAGCTTCGCCCATTTTTTGTCTTACTTCTTCCGTGATAAACGGCGACGGCGATTCCTCTATCAATTTTTGATGACGGCGCTGAATGGAACAATCTCTTTCGCCGTAATGGAAGAAATTACCATGCGTATCACATAAAACCTGTATCTCAACATGCCGGGGATTTTCAATATATTTTTCGAGATAGAGAGCTGAATTGCTGAATGCGGCTCCGGCTTCATTACCTGCGGTCTGAAAAGCTTTTTCAACTTCGGTTTCATCCCAGACGATGCGCATTCCTTTTCCACCGCCTCCGGCAGAAGCTTTCAGCATTACAGGATAACCGATTTCAGCTGCAATTTTTTTAGCCTCATCAACATCATTAACGACACCCGCGCTGCCGGGAACAACCGGAACGCCTACATTGCGCATCGTTTCCTTTGCATATGCTTTATCCCCCATTTTACGGATTGAATCAGGAGATGGACCGATAAATTTAATGTTGGATTCGGCACAAATTTCGCTGAACTCCGCATTCTCGGCCAGGAATCCATAACCGGGGTGGATAGCATCTGCACCAGTAATTTGTGCGGCGGATAAAATGCTGGGGATTTTTAAATAGCTTTGATTGCTTGGAGCGGGTCCTATACAAACGGCCTCATCTGCAAAGACAACGTGCAGAGAATCACGGTCGATTTCGCTGTAAACAGCAACAGTCTGGATTCCCATCTCTTTGCAAGTTCTTAATATTCTTAGAGCTATCTCACCGCGATTGGCGATTAAAATTTTTTTAAACAAAATTTCCTCTCAAAATTTGATAACACTAATTGGTTTCAATCAAAAATAGAGGTTGGTTGTATTCAACCGGAGTGGCATTCTCGACTAGGATTTTAACAATTTTTCCATTCACGTCGGATTCGATCTCATTCATCAATTTCATTGCCTCAACAATGCAGAGTACGGAACCTGTTGTCACAACGTCACCTACCTGAGAATACGGATCCGCATCGGGCGCAGGAGCGCGGTAGAATGTACCTACTATAGGAGATTTTACTTCGTGAAGTTTGGAAGATTTTTCTAAAACTGCAGGCGGGGATATGTGTTCTGCTTCTATATGCACAGGTGATTGACTGTAACCGGATGGTCTGGAATAATCACCGAATGACTGAATATTTAGAGGTGCCTGACTAATATTTTTTGAGATTTTAACTTTCAAATCGCCTTCGGCTACTTCAAAGTCAGTAATCTCACTCTGCTCAACTAATTTGATGAGCTTTTTAAGAAGATTTAGATCCATATCCTTCTACTTTTAGTTTTTAACTCGTTCTACGTATCCGCCTGTTCTTGTATCAACCTTAAGAACATCACCCTCATTTATAAAAAGCGGGACGTTAATTTTTGCGCCTGTTTCAAGTTTGGCCGGTTTGAGCGCGCTGTTAGCTGTGTCGCCCTTAAATCCCGGTTCAGTTTCAACAACTTTGAGAGCTACGAAAATAGGTATTTCCGAAGAGATTATCTGATCTTTATCGTCCAGCAAAAGTTCAATCTCCATTCCTTCCTTGAGGTAAATTTGACCATCGCCTATAATATTTTCAGCGACTGTCATCTGCTCGTAAGTTTCGTTATCCATGAGAACCAATCCGGTAGATTCTCTAAAGAGGTATTGAAACTTCCGCCTCTCAACACGAATAATATCTACACCTTCTCCGGAGCGGAAGGTATTGTCCAGAACGCGTCCTGTTTTTAAATTCTTTAACGAAGTTCTAACAAAGGCGCCGCCTTTACCGGGTTTGACATGCTGAAACTCCACAATAACATATGGATCGTTTTTATATTTTATAATGAGCCCGTTTCTGAAATCGGAAGTATCCGCCATATAAATTTAAATCCTTCTAACTGATGAAAATATAGCCACCGCCCGACCTAAAATCAAGGATGGCAATTAATGAATTATTAATTATTCTGCTCTTAACTCTCAATTTGAATTAAGTATTTGTCTGCTTCAGAAAAGGCCGCTGAAGTCTTATAATCTTTTTTGATTATGCCGAAAAGACTTTTGGCCTCATCTTTCCTGCCGGACTTGAGCATAATAATGCCGGCTCTCAGGAGATATTCGGCATTTGCCGGATCATTCTTGGTAATCATTGCGGCATCCTTATAGAGATCTGCAGCCTTTTCCATATCATTTCGGTTTTCAAGAATTCCGGCTTTTGCTGCGAGGGCAGTTGCTTTAAATAAGCGATTTTTACCTGAATATGCATCGAAGCACTTATAAGCCTCATCAAAATTACCTATCATCAAGTATGAATTACCAAGATAAATCTTTGCGGTTTCCCCGTTTTCGGTGTTTCCGTACTGATCAACAATAGACTTTAAACCGATTGCACCGCTTGAGGGTTGGCCCTCGATGGCATCTTTAAAAGAAGTGGCTTCATATAAGGGAATAACTTTGGCCAGAAGCCCTGCAGCTTTTTTATTATCGTTTGTAGTCTTATTACCGTAGAGAATAACCGCAACAGTAACCAGTGCAACAACCGCAACGCCAATTAAAATTCTGGTTTGAAATTCCGACACAAATTTTTGAACTTCATAATAGACAGTTACTAATTTGTCTTCTTTAATCTGTTTTTTAGTAATCTTTTTTTTTCTCTCTAACACTTTTAACCTCGTCTGTTAAAAAAACTTAAAATTCGGCGGCAAATGTAATCAAAATTATAGACCAATTCTAATATGATTAGAAAAAATCCACGCATTTTGATTAAGATATACTTCGGCCCTGTAAGCCCCTTTTGCCTCAGCTGTAAAATTCAAGAAAGAGCCCTCGACCGATGAGACAAGTTCTCCATTTCTTAACAATTTTATCTGAGCTCCCTCCGCGGGGACAACAACATGTAAATTAACTTTTCCATTTAAAGATACAGAATCACCCATTTGGTAAGTTTGAGCTCCGCAATCGGCGTAGAAAGAAAAACCTTTCGCATCACCATGGTAAGAATTCGAAACAAAACATTTCCCTTCTTTTAGTGCGTTGTTTACCTGCTTCTTGACCGAGTCAATTTCATGCGATTCAGCAGATACTCTAAACTGTGATTCAACTAAAATATGCGTGCGTATTGATTTAAATAATACTTTATAAGGAAATACTTCCATTTCAACAAAACCCAAAACATTAATTTTGTGTGCATGGGCGTCAATTCCGCCGATTCCCACTACTTTCCTTTTCAAATTCAGCTTGTCCCAGACTCTAAGAGTATCCTCATTGGGTGCTGAAATAGATTTTAAGGGGTGAAGAAAATAGTTGTATTTATTTTGCTCCGTCAGACCTTCCATCCACTCGGACATATGATTCCAGATTTCAATTCCGGTAAAATCCTCAGTATTCCATTCTGTCCATGGATAAGCAGGGTGTTCCTTCATGGATGATCTCTTCTCGTGCGGGTGTGCAAGGAATCCGATACCTCCTGCATCTTTAACACTCTTTACATATTTTTTTGCGGGTAATCTGGTTGAGAATGCTTCATCGATACCGAAAGCAAGGTAATGGTTCTTGTTCTCTTTATCATTGATTTCGCACCCCACCAATAGGAGAGTATTCCCATACCATCCTTCAAACCCCTCATGAAGAGCGCGCAAAGTATTGTGGTCGGTCAGTATTATAAAATCAAGTCCGGTTTCGCTCGCATATTCAGCGATCTGTTTTACCTCGCCTGAACCATCAGAATACACCGAATGTATGTGTAAAGCACCAACATATTCAAACATTTAATTTTCCGAATCTAATGCAGGTATTACCGCAGCAATATAATAGCGGCAAGCATCTATGCGTTATTAACTTCGAATAAAGTAGTGTACTGAGTTGACTGCTCTTTGATCATATCGGAAAGTTTCGTCATCAGGATATCGATTCGTTCGTCAGTGTTTTCCTCAAAATGTTCGTACGATTCTTTATTCTTGAAAATATAGATCTCTTCAAAATTATTCGCTTTATTTTTTTGTTCGAAAACTGAATAACTTTCCAGTCCATCAGCTTTGGCTAAATTTTTTAATTCCCGAACTACATCCAGGTATTCTTCCCGTTTTTCCGGAAAAACATTGTAGCGAATGGAAAAAATCACTTTACTCATTTATCTCCTCGTTTAAATTGTTAATTCTCCTTTAAAAACCACTTTAGCGGGGCCGGTCAGCGATATATCATATACTTTTTGGTTTTCAATCCTAAAATCCACGATCAGCTCATCACCGCTTTTGGGATAGACTCTAATGGGTGGATTGAGACCATCCTTTACAAAAGAAATCAATGCCGCCGCGACCGAGCCCGTACCGCATGCCAGAGTTTCATCTTCGACGCCTCTTTCATAACTCCTGATGCGGATTTTTCCATCTTCAATTTTTACAAAATTTACATTC
>PGYS01000025.1 GCA_002839795.1 Ignavibacteriae bacterium HGW-Ignavibacteriae-3
GGGCGAGTTATTCATCCACATATTTACTCATAATAAATATGCTTATCTCTTCGAAGTAAAAAGCGATACCGACTGGATGGCAAAATATTTTTTTACCGGCGGAATAATGCCGAGCGATCACCTACTTCTCTATTTTGCTTCCGACTACGAGGTTAAAAATCACTGGATAGTCAACGGCAAAAATTATGAAAAAACCTCAAATGCATGGCTCGCAAAAATGGACGCCAACAAAGAACTGATAATGAAAATATTTTCAGAGACATACGGAACTGACGAAGCGGTCAAGTGGTGGGTCTACTGGAGAGTGTTTTTTATGAGCTGCGCAGAATTGTGGGGCTATAATAACGGCGAAGAATGGTTTGTAAGTCACTATCTATTTAAAAAGAGGTAAAAATGAAAATTCTAACAATCATAATAATGTCTCTTATGGGGATAAATGGCGCGGATACTACCTCGGTAAAGATCTATACGAGCAGGGCAATGGACCTGAAGAACGATAAGCTGATCTACCGTGAGTTCCATGAAGAAAAGTTCGCAGGAGACAGAATAGTTAAGAGCATTACAAAATACAAAGACACCCAGAACAATGTTCTTTCAGAAAGGATAATGGATTTTGCGGATGATCTTACAAAGCCGAAGTTTGTGCTCAATGATTTCAGATCCGGATATATTGAAGGGGCGGAACCGCTTAGCGGAAATAATGTCCGTGTCTATACCCGCGAGAACTTCGATGGCCGGCTGGAAGAAAAAATATTAAAAGTAAATAGTCCTTTCGTTATCGATGGAGGCCTCACTTACTTTTTCCGGGAGAACTGGGAAGATCTGCTGAAGGGTAAAACTGTTGAATTTAATTTCATTACACCCGCAAAGCTTGATTACTTCCGTTTCAGAGTCTCAAAAAATTCCATAATTGAAGTGGGAGGCCGGAAAGGGCTTCAGATCAAACTGGAAATAAACAGTTTTATTCTAAGAGCTTTCGTTGATCCGATCCTAATTACTTACGCACTTGATAATAAAGAAATACTCCACTACAAGGGGATATCAAACGTCAATGATGAAAACGGAAAAAGCTACTCGGTCGAAATAGATTTTACGAATAAAAACGGATAATGGAATTGGAAAAATTGGCAGTAGTCGGCAGCGGAATAGCGGGAATGGGCGCGGCATACTTTCTGAACGATAAGTATGACATTACTTTATTTGAAAAGAATAATTACGTAGGCGGGCACACAAATACTGTTACGGTTGATGAGAACGGTAAAAACATTTTTATAGATACAGGTTTTATGGTCTTCAATAAAATTACATATCCGAACCTTACAAAACTGTTTGAGGAACTGGATGTTAAGATCAAGCCTGCGGCAATGTCGTTCAGCGTAATTGATATTACAAGCGGACTGGAGTTTTCCGGCTCCGGTTTAAATGGTCTTTTTGCACAGAGAAAAAATCTTCTTAATCCAAGTTTTATCAGAATGCTGCTCCAGATAAACAGGTTTAATTCGGAATGCCTGGAAACATTGAAAGATGCGAAATATTATGATTACAGTCTTGCGGATTACATTAAAGAGAAAAAATTCGGTGATGATTTTCTTAACAAATATCTGGTGCCAATGAGCGCGGCTGTGTGGTCTTCGCCTCCGGACTTAATGCTCAAATTCCCGGCTAAGACTCTTGTCCGGTTCTTTCATAACCATGGTTTTCTGGGATTAAGCACGCAGCATCAATGGTATACTGTGGTAGACGGAAGTCAATCGTACCGCGAAAAGATTATTAAAAAATATGCAGATAAAATTAGTGTGGGTAAGGGTGTTCAAAAAGTTGCCAGAGAAAACGGGAAGATAAAAATTACAACTATAGATAGTTCCGTTTACGAATTTGATAAAGTAATATTCGCTTCTCATGCCGATGAAACATTAGCGATGCTGTCCGATGCTACTGAACTTGAGATAAATCTTCTCGGTAAATTTAAGTACCAGCTAAACAAGGCAACTCTTCATACAGATTCATCAATAATGCCGAAGAATAAGAAAGTCTGGTCCTCCTGGAATTACAGAATTGAACCGAAGTCCGGTGAAACGAAGACCTCCACTATCTATTATATGAACAGTCTGCAGCAGGTCTCTCAGAACAGGGACTATTTTGTTTCTATTAATGATCCCGGAAATATTGCCGGGAATAAAATTATCACAGAGATAAATTATGATCATCCTTTATTCGATCTTGAGGCGATTAAAGCTCAGGATTCATTGAGTGAAATTAACCTGCAAGGAAACAACACTTACTTCTGCGGCAGTTATTTTAAGTATGGTTTTCATGAGGATGCATTTACAAGCGCACTTAGACTGAGCGGGCAATTGAGGCCGGATCTGAAATGGTAAATAATTCAAGCATATATGAATGTACGGTGATGCATAGCAGGAATAAGATTACGGTAAACAAATTTTACTACAAATATTTCATGTTCTACCTGGATCTGGACGAACTTGACCGGCTTTCTGAAAATCTTAGTCTGTTCAGCAGAAACAGGTTTAATATCTTCAATTTCCGCGATAAGGATCATATAGTGTTTGAAAAGCCGGATGTGCGGAAAAATATAATGAAATATCTTAAGACGAACGGCGTTAATGAAGTCGGAACTATAAAACTGCTGACAAACGTAGCGACATTCGGGTATAATTTTAATCCTGTTTCATTTTATTTCTGTTTTGACAAAGAGAACAATTCGTTGTGCGTTGTGCCTGAAGTGGGAAATACATTCAAGGAATTAAAACCCTTTTTCCTTGATGCTGATAATTATTCTGACGGAAAGTTCAGCGCAAGAATGCAGAAAAATTTTTATGTGTCGCCGTTTATCAGCCACGATGTTTTCTTTGACTTTCAGCTTTCCGTCCCCGACGAAAATCTTAACATTAAAATTGATGATTACCGGGGTGATGAAAAAATATTTATTACACATCTTGCGGGAAATAGAAAACCTTTGACCGATAAAAATCTTTTAAAGTACGCCCTTAAATATCCATTTGTTACTTTGAAAGTTATTGGAGCAATACACTGGCAGGCGGTAAAATTGATTTATAAAAGAGTACCGTACTTCAGGAAAAATGAATTTTTAGAATTACAAAAAGGAGCTTTTGCAAAATGGAAAAAGTAATCACGGCAAATAATTATACATCAGCCAGCGATAAAGTAAGATCGTTTACTCTCTATAAAAATATTGTGGTGAAAATTCTGTCCGGTATGAATAAAGGCGAATTGCAGATGACATTTCATGATGGAGAAGTCATAAAATTCGGCGGAACTGATAAATCGGTTAAAGCGAGCATCAAAATTATAAATCCCCGTATGTTTAAAAGAATTGTCCTGTTTGGCGATATAGGCTTCGGCGAGTCGTACGTTGACGGCGACTGGGAAACAGATAATATTGCAAATGTAATTTCCTGGATGATCTTGAATACAGAAAATAATCCGGCGGTAACAGGCGGAAGGAAAAAATACTCTCCTATAAGCTTTCTTAAATTTATTAACCGGATTTATCACAAAGCAAACATTAATACGAAAAACAGAAGCCGGAAAAATATATCGGATCATTATGATCTTAACAATGATTTTTTCAAGCTGTGGCTCGACGAAAGTTTAACCTACTCCTCGGGAATATTTGAAGGAACTGATGATCTGCATATGGCGCAGATAGCAAAATATGACAGGCTCTGCAGGGTGCTTAAGATTAACTCAGACGATCATGTGCTTGAGATAGGATCCGGATGGGGCGGGTTCTCAATATATGCCGCCGAGAATTTCGGTTGTAAAATTACAACTACAACTATTTCTAAAGAACAGTTTAACTACGCAAAAAACCTTATCAGGGAAAAAAATCTTGAGGACAAAATAGAAATTATTCTTAAAGATTACAGAGAGCTTTCCGGCATTTATGATAAAATTGTTTCGATAGAAATGCTTGAGGCAGTGGGACATGAATTTCTTCCGGCATATTTCTCAAAAGTAGATCAGCTCCTTAAACCGGACGGCGCAGTCGGCCTGCAGGTAATTACTTCGCACGATTCAAACTATGATCAGCTGCGAAAAAGTGTTGACTGGATACAAAAACACATCTTTCCAGGATCGCTCCTTCCATCTGTGGGAGCTATTAATTCCGCGGTGAATAAGACCGGCAATTTGTATCTTCACGACCTGAAAAATATCGGATTGGATTACGCAAAGACATTGAGGACATGGCGCAGCCGGTTTAATTCCAGACTCGATGAAGTACTTAAGCTTGATTTTGATAATTCATTTATTAGAAAATGGAATTATTATTTAAGCTATTGCGAGGCGGCATTCGGCATGAGAAATATAAGTGCCGTTCAGATGGTTTATACACGTCCGAACAACAGAGGATTGTAATGGAAATGAAAAAGATAAAGCTAAAAGAACTTTTCAATAATAAATATATTGAACCGGTAAAGAAACTGCTTCTGCAGGGAATTACTCCAAAATCAATTGCACTCGGAATTGCCGGTGCTGCAGTAATAGGAGTGCTCCCGGTACTCGGATCAACAACAATCCTGTGTACAGTATTTGCGTTTTCATTCAGATTGAATCTTCCTCTCGTTCAGCTGATTAATTTTTCCGTATATCCGCTTCAGCTTATACTTATTGTTCCGATGATGAAGCTGGGTGAAATATTTTTCGGATTTGAAAAATTGCAGTATGGTTTTAACGATATAGTTAAAATGATAGGGGACAATACTTTTAACGCAATCGCGGTTCTTTGGAACGTAACACTTCAGGCAATAGGCGCATGGTTTATAATTGCTCCGGTTGCTGCTTTTATCATATTTGTTATTATGCATTCCGTTTTGAAGAATTTCAGAATAAGAACTGACTGATAATTTATTGCCAGCTTTGCGATACTAAACGAAATGGTTCCGTATTATTGAACCTGTGTTAATATTATATCAATCACCTCAATAAAACCACCCCCTTTTGTAAACAACCAGCTCAATTTCAAGGAATTCTTGCCAAAAAAACTTAAATTTATCGGGAATGTTTTACATTCTTTATGTTATGCAATTTTATCTCAATGATAATCATTGAATTCATTAGTAGTAAGGATTTCTCATCCCGCTTCGCGGGAATCGAAATGACACATAATATCTCTCGATGTTTCAAATTTTAGAATAATTATGAATCCGGAGTAAATAAAAATGAAAAAAAGAATCTTATCTATACGTATGGCCGCCGCTTTGCTGATTATTGCATTTATGTTCCAAAATATCATCGCACTGGAAAAAACGCTGACCGGAGATCAGAAACAATCTGTTCCGGCTTTGCCGAAGGGAGTTTCGATCTATCAGCTCGATAACGGAATACAGGTGCTTCTCATCGAAAATCCATCCCTGCCCATGGTCGGCGCGAACATGATAATTAAAGTAGGATCAGCATTTGAGTCTTTTTCGACAAGCGGAATGAGCCATATGCTGGAGCATCTTCTCTTCAACGGAACCACTGCCCGGATTCAAAAACAGCTCTATGATGATGTGGATATGATAGGTGGATACAATAATGCGCACACTTCCGGGTATTACACTAATTTTATGATGGTCACTCCCGCTGAAAATATTAAAAAGGGACTGGAGATTCAGGCAGATATGCTTTTTAATTCAACGCTTCCGGATGAAAAATTTGAGAAGGAGAAGGGAATTGTACTCGAGGAAATTTCTAAGAGCCTTGTTAATCCTTCAGAACAATCCGAACGTAATACAATATCGGTTCTATACGGCGGACACGCTCTTTCGCTTCCTACTCTGGGAACATATTCAACAATAAAATCAATGAGGCGTGATGATGTTAATGCGTTCTATAAAAATTATTATGTGCCGAATAACATGATACTAAGCGTGATCGGAAATTTTCAGACTAAACCTATGCTGGCGATGATCAAAGAAATTTACGGCAAGGCAAGTCCCGGCCTGGTTAATTATGAAAATAATTCCGGGTGGGCTACAGGTCTGCAATTCCCTAAAATAAGTTTAAATAATACTGACAATGTAAATTATAGATTTTATGACGGAACGGATAAAATTGTACAGATGTTCTTTGAGATTCCTCTTAAAGGTTCAGAGGAATATTTTCAATTAATGGATATTGTTCTTGATAAAAATAAAGATGATGTGCAGTCCGCGCTCAAAACTGAATTCGGACAGGATGTAAAATCCGTGAAATTGGGATCAAGACTGTCCCCGATTAAGAATTATCTTGAAGCCGTAATAATTCTCGGTAAAGATGTTGATCTGATTGCGCTGGCAAAATCAGTTTCATCGAAAATGTCCGGAATGAATTTTGCTCTCCCTATTGAGACGGTTCAATTTGAAGCGACAAAGGCCAGAACGGATTTTGTAAGGAACATTGAGAAGCCTCATATGTTCGGAATTTATAACTCAAGTGCTATTGTCCTGAATGGAATTGAATCCCTGCTTGCTTCATTCAACGGCCGCGAGTTTTACAGTGCTGCAAAAGAACTGGAACCGCTTAAGATTACTTCACAACCCCTTGTCATTGTCCAGACCCCTTCCGTTAAAGATGAAAAGGCAGGCAGCGAAGTTGTAAGCAATATGAAACAATTTAAAGATGAAGCAACAGGAAAGAATCTTATTGTTGTTCAAAATGAAGTCAGTAATTTGCTGGCGATTCATTATCTGGTAAAACACAAAGCTTTCTATGAATCCAAATACGGCAAAGACGCCTCAAAAATTCTGCACGACTGTCTCGATCAGCGGTTGAAATCACCAGAGAATCAGAAAGTGAGCAGCAGGTACGGATTTTCCTTCACTGTAAATGATAATCCGATGATACCTATGGATGATATATATCTTCATCCCGATTTCGGTTACATAAGAGTAGAAGGACTGGCCGATGATCTTCCGGGTGCGATCAATTATATGAATGGCGTATTAAAGGAATTTGTGCCGACAGAAGAGGAATTCAAAAAATCTGTTGAGAAGTTCAAAGGAATGGGAATGATGATGATGGGCGGAGATAAAGCGAAGAAAATTTTCGATGCTGATTATAAAGCGATGGTCTATGAACCGGATAGTTATTCCCTGAACAAACCCGAACTCACTTATGAAAATCTTCTCGCCTTTACAAAAGAATATTTTCTGCCGTCGAATATGATCATTTCAGTTGTCTCGCCGGGCGATCCGGAAACAATTAATTCACTTTTTAATCCAATGAATTTTGCCAAGATTACAGAAGAACCTGCTGTATTTACTCCTGCCTTCCTCACAAAGAATAAACCGGAGAAAATAGAAAAACCGGGCGGCGGTGAAAGATCATATCTGTTTTATGGATTTATTAATGAGATCGATCCTAAAGACGCACCTGCGCTGCAGGCACTCTCGCTCGTACTTTCTGATAATATCGTTTTTGACATACGCGAAAAACAGGGGCTCGCGTATTCCATGAGCGCGGGAATCGATGTGATTAATAATAAAGCTCTGTTCTATGTAAGCCAGGGAACACGCCCTCAGAATGTTGAAAAACTTGTTCCTCAGTATCCGGGATTCTTCGGCAATAATGCTCTCGATACACTTACTGAAAAAACGGTCGAAAAATCGATTAATATGTATCTGGGAAGAATGATGTTCAGAAGACTTTCCAGCATCAATCAGGCCTTTTATCTCGGCAGTTCATCCTATTTTCATAATGATTTTAATTATGATAAGAATTTTCTGGAAGCTCTTAGAAAAATCAGGATGACAGATGTTAAAGCCGTTGCGGAAAAATATATGAAGATCAATAATCCTATGAATTTAATTGTGAAATAATTAACCTGAAATATTGGACTCACTGATAAAGATGAAACAGCACAAGAATATTAATGGAGAAAACGATGTTTAAAAAGATTGTGTTTTTATTCTCAATAATTTTATTTACAAATCCGGCATTTGCCGGCTCAACGGTTCATCATAAATTAACTGTTAAAATAAATCCCGCTTTACATTCTATTGAGGCGGTTGACATTATTCAAATTCCCGCGGCTCAGGCAAAATCCAAAATGTCTTTCATTCTAAACGCGGATTTGAAAGTTCTCTGCGAGACCCCGGGAGTAAAATTAACTCTTGAAACAGCAGGAGTAAAAGCCGATGATCTCGGCATGGATCGGGAGGACCTCAATCTTGCGTCCGAGTTCAAGCAGAATAAATATACTCTAACGTTTCCCGGTGAAATTAAAGGCGACGTTACTTTTACACTTAAATTCAGCGGCAAAATTAATTACCAGATTAAACAGATAGGCGAGGAATATGCAAGGGGATTCAGCCAGACTCCCGGAATCATAGACGAGAAGGGAGTGTATCTCGGCGGATCAACTTACTGGGTTCCCTGGTTCGATGAAAGCTGGATCAGTTTTGAACTAACTACGACAATGCCGAAAGGATGGAGTGTTGTAAGTCAGGGTAACAGAACTCTTAATGAACTGAAAAATGAAATGCAGGCGAGCACGTGGAATTCACCCGAGCCTATGGAGGAAGTTTATCTGATCGCGGCTAAGTTTACCGAGTATGCAAAATCAGCCGGGTCTATCGATGTTATGGCTTTTCTCCGCACGCCCGATGAATCGCTCGCGAATAAGTATCTCGAAACAACGGCGCAGTATCTCGAAATGTACAGAAAGCTTGTCGGCCCCTACCCGTTTACAAAGTTTGCTCTTGTTGAAAATTTCTGGGAGACGGGATACGGTATGCCTTCCTTCACTCTTCTCGGCGAACAGGTAATCAGATTCCCATTTATACTGCATTCATCCTACCCCCATGAACTTTTACATAACTACTGGGGCAACAGCGCGTATGTTGATTTCAAAACAGGAAACTGGTGCGAGGGCTTAACCGCTTACATGGCGGATCATCTGATCGCCGAACAGAGGGGGCAGGCCGATGAATATAGAAGAACAACTTTGCAGAAATTTACAGACTATGTAACACCGTCAAATGACTTTCCTCTTAACAAATTTATTTCCAGAAATAATCCGTCATCGGAAGCCATCGGTTACGGCAAAAATTCCATGCTTTGGAATATGCTGAGGGAAATGGTCGGCGATGAATTATTTATTAAAGGATTTCAGAAATTCTACCGAGACAACAAATTTAAATCAGCTTCTTATGATGATATACGAACCGCATTTGAAAGTGTTTCGGGCAAGAACTTAAAATCCTTTTTCGATCAATGGGTCAACAGAAAAGGCGCGCCCGAATTAAGCGTGTCGAATGTTAGATCCGAAAAATCAAATAATGAATATCATCTGCGGTTCACATTGAAACAGCTTCAGTCTGAGGAGGCGTTCGCGCTTGATGTTCCTGTTGCCATTTCTTTTGCCAAAAATGTTGTCGTTAAAAAAGTAACTATGACCGGCAAAGAGGAGAACTATGATTTCAAATTTCCTGAGAATCCTCTTTTAATTCAGATCGATCCGCAGTTTAATTTGTTCAGAAAACTGAACTACAATGAAATACCCCCGTCGCTTTCAAAAATTTTCGGCTCTGAGGACCCGCTGATTCTCCTCCCGTCAAACACGTCCAAGGAAAAATTTGAATCGTATCAGGAACTGGCCAAGATCTGGTCTGATGATAAAACTAAAAAAATAGAAGTCTCTCCCGACAGCAAATATGAGCAGCTTCCCGCGGATAAAAGTATATGGATCTTCGGAGCGGAGAATAAATTTGCCGGAGTTATAAAAAACGGTTTGAAGGATTATGACTGCGAAATAAAGAATGATGCTGTTGTATTCGGTAAAACCTCATTCCAGGTAAATAATAACAGCTTCATTATATCCGTGCGTCATCCTGAAAATCCTGATAATGTTATGGTATATCTCTCAACTGAAAACAATGCGGCGGTTCCGGGATTATCAAGGAAATTGCCTCACTACGGAAAGTACAGCTACCTTGTATTCGAAGGTGATGAACCTGCGAATATCGGCAGAGGTGAGTGGGGTTCTGTTAATTCCCCTTTAACCGCAAAAATTGTTACACCGGGTGAAAAAAATAATTTTGACGCTCTTCCTGTATTGCCGAGACGAAAAGCGCTTGCAAATCTTACGCCGGTTTTTTCTGCGGAAAGAATGATTAAGACCGTGCAATATCTTTCGGACGAAAAATTGTCGGGCAGAGCACCGGGCACTCCGGGAATTAATACTGCAGCGGACTATATTGCTGATAAATTCAAGAGTGCGGGACTTCTTCCCGGAGCCGATGACGGATCATATTTTCAGATCTGGAATGAAGTGGTAGACGCCAAAGGAGCGAAAGCGCCGGTGAAAAATGTTATAGGAATAATTCCGGGAACGAATCCTGATCTTAAAGAACAATCGGTAATTGTCTGCGCTCATTATGATCACCTCGGTTTAGGATGGCCTTCTGCCAATAAGGGAAATGAGGGCAAGATTCATCCGGGTGCGGATGATAATGCCAGCGGAATTTCGGTTATACTTGAACTTGCCGAACTTCTTGGTAAATCCATGAAGCCGCAGAGAACTGTAATTTTTGTTGCGTTCACATCTGAGGAGAGCGGCCTTCTTGGCTCAAAATATTATGTTCAGAATATGAAAAATTTTCCGGCTAAGAAAGTAATCGGCGTGCTCAATTTCGATACCGTGGGACGTTTGGGAAATAATAAACTTCTCGTAATCGGCGCTTCATCGGCCCGCGAATGGCGGTTCATTTTTATGGGCGCTTCGTATGTAACGGGTGTGGAAACTGAAATGGTAACACAGGATCTTGACGCGAGCGATCAAAAAAGTTTTCTTGAAGCAGGCGTGCCGGGCGTTCAATTTTTCTCCGGGGCAAATTCGGAGTATCACAGACCTTCGGACACGGCGGATAAAATTGACGGTGCCGGATTAATTAAGGTTGCGGCCATCGGTCAGGAGGCGCTAATGTATCTTGCCGATCGAGTTGAACCTCTTACATTTCAGGGACCTGTAAAAACTGAACACGAAAAATCCCAGCAAGCACCGGCCGGTGAAAGAAGAGTCTCCACCGGAAGCGTTCCTGACTTTACATTTTCGGGTGAGGGAGTAAAGATTGCCGACCTGGCTCCAGATTCTCCCGCCGGGAAAGCCGGTCTGCAAAAAGGAGATGTAATTGTGAAACTTGGAGAGTTCAAAGTCGCAAATCTGAAAGATTATTCCGATGCGTTGAAAAGTTTTAAACCGGGTGATGTGGAAGAAATTATATTTGCCAGGGATGGAGTTGAGAAAAAAACAAAAATTGAATTTGGCTCAAGGTAGTTAAATTGAATATCGCGTTATCTATTGTTATATAGACAGAGGATATTTTTACTTTTAATCATCATCTTGTTTCAGTACAAACTTTTTAAGTTGTTTAAATTGCCGGAAAATATTTGTGAAAATCTTCAGTAAGCAAGGCAACCATCTTCACAAAAGAACAAGCCGGAGAAACATAATTTTGATTTCAAGGCTGGTTATTATTTTCTTCCTTCTGCTTGCGGGAAATACAATTACCTTCAAATATTTAATGCAGCTGGAAGGAAGGAATTACAGTTTGATAACCAGTTTTTACTGGGCGACTTCAAATATGTCGACTCTCGGCCTTGGCGATATAACATTTGACGGCGATCTGGGGAGGCTCTTCAATGTTTTTGTCTCGGCTTCCGGACTGCTATTCATACTTGTACTCGTTCCGTTTACCCTGGTAAAATTGTTCCAATCCACTGAAAGGATTCACAGAGAGCTGCCCCGGACTACAAAAGACCATGTTATTTTGACACACTATGATCACGTTTCACAGGCGCTTATAAGAAAGCTAAGGCAATTTAGCGTACCATATGTCCTGCTCGCTCCGGAACTTTCTACCGCGTCGCAATTGATGGACAAAGGATTAAATATTGTTTCGGGTGATCTTGACGACATTGAAACATATAAAAAAGTTCAAATTAATCAGGCAATCGGTGCGGTTCTTTCTGATAATCATTTTGCAAATACAACTGCTACATATGCTATCAGGCAGCTTTCAAAAGGGGTACCAATAGTTGCCACTGCGGATTCGGAAAGTGCGGAGGAAGTGCTCCTGTCGTCCGGCGCAACGAACGTTATCGAACTTAGCCAGATGGTCGGTAAGTCATTAGCCCGAAGAATTACAGCCGGAGACGCCCTCGCTCATGATATAGGATATTTCGGAAATTTAAAAATTGCTGAAGCTACTGTGAAGGGAACTCCCCTTGTGAACAAAACATTAAAATTATCGAGACTGAGAGAACTTGCCGGTGTATCTGTAGTGGGTGTTTGGGATAAAGGGACCTTTTCCATTGCAAGGGGAGATACTAAAATATCTGACCGCTCAGTAATTGTACTTGCCGGTTCCCAGGAGCAGATCGATAAGTATAATGAAATCTTCTGCATTTATAATATTGCAAGCAGCAATGTCCTCATAATCGGAGGCGGGGAAGTAGGAAAATCATTAGGCACTACATTAGAGGAAAGAGATCTCGATTATAAAATTATTGAGAAGAATCCGCTGGCCGCGACCTCGGATAAATATATCATCGGAGATGCTTCAGATAAAAATGTTCTCTTGAGTGCTGGATTGATGAAGTCTCCGGCTGTTGCCATCACGACGCAAAACGATAGCTTGAATATTTATCTTACTACCTTGATACGAAAATTACGGCCGGATATTCAGATAATAAGCATGAGCAGACTTGACAGGACTGTAGAACTTTTATACGGTGCCGGATGCGATTTTGTTATGTCCTACGTTTCTATGGGGGCAAACAGCATTTTTAATCTTCTCAAGAAAGGGAATTTATTAATGGTCGCGGAAGGTGTTGATGTTTTTAAAGTTGCAGTACCCGGAAAACTTGCAGGAAAAACCATAGCTGAATCAGCAGTCAGAGAATTAAGCGGATGCAGTATTATTGCGGTCACCCCAGGAGATGAAATTAATATAAACCCCGCACCCTCTGTGACGATCGACGAAGGACAATCGATTATTCTGATCGGAACAGTTGAAGCTGAAAAGATTTTCTTCGATAAATTCATAAATAAAAATTAACAGAATCGTTTCTTCCCATGATCGTATTACTCCTTACTCCTTACCCCTTACTTCTGACTCCTGACTCCCGGTATCTCGCCTTCTGAATATTTCTCTATTCCGCTTCTCAATTTCAAGGGTGAATCTGTTGTGAGTGAATCAACTCCCAGAGATATTAATCCCACCGCTTCGTCCTCCTCATCAACACCGTAAACGCAAACGTCCAGTCTCTTTTCGCGTAATGATTTTACAAGCTTATGGTCAATATAAGTCGCGGCATTTAAATCAACACCGTCGCATTTAAGGGCAGTTAGAGTCCGGATAATCTTCTTATGAATAAAATATTTTGGAATCACCGTGAATGGAAAAAAAGATTCGAAGAGCCAGTAGGATTTTATGTCCGAAAAATACTCCTTTGCGCTCCGGATCGTATCCTTATCAAATGAAATAATTCTGATCTTATCTGGCGGAATATGAGAGGTTTTAAGTATTTCAGAAAGTTTCTGAATAAATATTTTCCTGTAATCCTTTATCTCGATGTAAATTCCTTTTCCTTCGGGAATTGTGTGAAGAACTTCCCGAAGAGTGGGAATAGTGGTCCCTTTATAGATCTCCTCTTTCCATGAACCAAGATCCAGTTCCTTCAGCTCGGCCAAAGAGGAAGTACGCACATTCAGCTTAATATTATTTCCGGAAACTCTTTTTGTATCCGCATCATGAATGCAGACTATTTCATTATCATTCGTAAGCCGGAAATCGCCCTCAATAAAATCCGCATTCTCCTTAAATGCTAAATTAAAAGACGGAATCGTATTCTCGGGTGCGGCATAGGATGCGCCGCGGTGCGCGACAATCATGTTTGCACTTTTCGTCATCCCAATCGGTTCCGGCTTTAAATATCGCCTTTTAATTTTTTAATGTAATGTTCAATTTCCAGCAGATATGAGTTGCGGTTAATCAGCCTCTTGATTTCGCTCAGATTTTCCGCGGCGGCTTTTGCTCCCTCTGCGATTATTTCTGAAGCCATATCAAAATCAGCCCACGAGAGATTGCTCACCTGCGGACGGATGATTAAATCGGCTTCTCTCAATCTTAAGCGCGAGAGATGAAAGGATGTTATATCTTCCGTCCTGTATAAAATCTCAAATACATTCTGCGGCTGATCCACAACTTTTAAATTGCGCATCACATCAACGGCCAAAATCCTATCCGCGCCCAACTCTCTAACTTTTCCTGCAGGCACACTCTCGGATGCGCTGCCGTCTACCAGAAAATAATCCTGATAGGGGACAGGAGGAAAAATACCCGGGATAGCCGAACTTGCCCTTACGGCTTTCCTAAGATTCCCTTTTGAGAAATTAATTTCTTCCCCCGAGAGCAGATCAGTGGCGATGGCGGAAAATTTTAATTGAAGTGATTCGATCGGTACATCGGGAACAACTTCATATATTTCCTTGGTAAGGCTCTCGTCAAAATACGAGGGACGTTCCAATGCCCTTATAGCCTGGAGCCGGGCGTCTATGTAATCGACAAACTGCTCAAAATAGTTCTTATCATATTCTCTCCTGTTATCGCTTAGCTTCTCAATCCCCAGTTCAATAAATTTTGGATGATTAATTGTCTGAAGAATAAACTCCTCAACCTGAATCGCGCTACCGTAGTAGGCATAAAGCCCTCCCACAACAGCTCCCATGCTGCATCCGGTAATAGCGTCTATTTTAATTTTTTCGGCATCAAGGACTTTTAGCAATCCTATGTGAGCCAGTCCTCTTGCGCCGCCGCCGCCGAGTGCTAATCCCAGAAATGACATAATTGATTTTCTCTAATTTGTTATTCAATTGAGATGCTGGCTGCCACCCGCACTCCAACCTATAATAATGGATGGGGTTTGTCAATAATATTTACTATCAGAGTGAGGTAAAAGTGGATTTTTTTGTTGGGATAGGCTATAAAGTCGTGCCAATCTTGACAGAACTGTTTATAACGAACCTCTGTTTCCAATAATATGCAGATACAATTAGTTCCTGAATTTCATTTGAGTTCGCAAAAATGAACATTTTGGTCAAAAATTAGCATAAATGGTTCCAAGAGTTTACAACCGGTTTTCAAAAAAAAGCGTTCCACCTTTTAACGATTATTAAACAAAATTTTACTGTAGAGTTAAAGTAAAAGAACGGGTAATACATTATATTATACTTAAGTGAAATATTACGCTCCATAATAGAGAGGTAATAAATGGGAAAGGGGAAAAAACCTGAGGGGAAAACAAAAACGAAAAAGATTCCCGCCGAAAACAGAGTGAGCAAGCGTTCAGAAAAATCACAAGAATTAACTCCTGAGCAGACTAAAAAACTTTCCCGTGAACTTCAGGCTCGCCAGACTGAACTTGAGATGGAGAATGAAAAATTACTTCGAGAAGGTAAAGTATATAACCGGATACTCTTCGATCAGTCTATTATTGGTCTGGCACTGGCCCGTATGGACGGACAATTGGTTGATGTGAATGAAGCTTACGCAAAAATAATTGGCCGAACTGTCGAAGAAACATTAAAACTTACTTATTGGGAATTAACGCCGAAAAAATATGCAGAACAAGAACAATTACAATTGGAGTCGCTCAATTCAACCGGTAAATATGGACCGTACGAAAAAGAATACATTCAAAAAGAGGGGCAACTAGTTCCTGTTCGCCTTCAAGGTCAGATTATAGAACGAGGAGGAGAAAAATTTATCTGGTCGAGTGTTGAAGATATAACAGATAGAAAAAGAGCTGAATTATTACTCTCAACAGAGAAGCAAGTTTTAGAAATGATTGCTACGGAAAATCCTCTGCCGGAAGTGCTGGAAACAATCGTTTTAAATATTGAATCGCTATCTCCGGAAATGATCGCCTCAATTCTTTTATTAGATGAAGAGGGAACCCATGTTCATTATGGCGCAGCGCCTCATTTACCATTTGAATATAACCGTGCTATTGAAGGGGCTCCGATTGGTCCCTCGGCAGGTTCATGCGGTACAGCTGCATTCCGCAAAGAACAGGTTATTGTGGAAGATATTGCCACTGACCCGCTATGGCAAGAGTACCGTAAACTTGCGCTTCCGCATGGTTTGCGTGCCTGCTGGTCAACGCCTATCATTAATACCGGCGGAGTGGTGCTTGGTACATTCGCTCTGTACTACAAAAAACCATGCAAGCCGAGTTCATTTGATTTTGAGTTGATTGCACGTACAACAAATCTTGCCGCGATTGTTATTCAACGCAAACGATCCGAAGAAGAATTGAGGAGAAGTGAAAATCAGTTTCACTCTGCTTTTAAGAATGCAGCAGTAGGGATGTCCTTGAATGCTCCAGCCGGAAATTTCATAAAAGTTAACGAAGCGCTCTGCAGAATGCTTGGCTATTCCTCCGATGAACTTCTTAACTTTACAATGGAACAAATCACTCATCCGGAGGATATTTCTATTAGTGAGCAATATGTTTTAAGATCTTTAGAACAACAAGAAGATATTTTCCATTTAATAAAACGATTCATACGAAAAAACGGGGAAACGATATGGGCAGAAATTTCTTCATCGCTTATACGAAATACAAAAGGGGAACCGCTTTATTTTATCAACCTTATTGTTGATATCACCGGGCGCAAGCAAGCTGAAGAAAAGGCAAGAATAAATCAGCTGCTTTTCAAGAAAATCTTTGATTTAAGCCCCCTGGCATCGGTCGTTTCAAAGTTACCGGAAAGAATAGTCTTGGATGTGAACCCGGCTTTTGAAAAAATGTTTGGTTACACACGTGAAGAAATTATCGGCAAATCTATTATGAAGTTTGATCTGTGTGCAAATTCCTCTGAGCGTGTTAAATTGCAAGAAATGGTTAAGAACGGTGACTTGAATGATTGTGAATTTCAGTTCAAAACAAAATCAGGTGCGACGGGTTATGGAATATATTTTTCCACTACGCTCGATCAGTCAATAGAGAAATATGTACTTGTAAAAATATTTGACATCACCGAACGCAAACGGTCGGAGAAGTCTTTGATAAACAGCGAAGAGCGCTTACGGCTATCAACTGAATTAGCAAACATTGCCGTCTGGGAGTATGACTTTCTCATTAATAAAATGTCCCGCTCTGAAAATCATGACAAATTATATGGACTCGATCTGCAGGAAGAATGGAAGTTTGAAACTTTTTTGAAAGCTACTCACCCGGATGACCGTGATTATTCAAACGAGATTATTCAAAAATCTGCTGCTGTAGGAGGACCGGACAACTACCAATTCGATTTCCGTGTTGTGTATCCGGATCAATCGATCCATTGGCTAAGCGTCAGGGGAGAAATAGTTGAACGTAATTCAAATGGGGCTGGTATACTTGCGCGCGGGTGTCTTTTTGATATCACAGATCGTAAAAAAATCGAAAATGAACTGAAAGAAAGTGAAATAAAATACAGATCATTTTTTGAGAATAGTATGGATGCTATTCTCTTAACCGAACCGGATGGAAATATCAATTCTGCTAATCCTGCTGCAGCTAAAATGCTCGGCCGTACTGAAGATGAGATTATAAAAATTGGACGAAATGGAATTGTTGATCTTACTGACACGAGACTTCCCGGATTACTCTCACAAAGGGCTGCACATGGAAAAGTAATGGGTGAGTTGAACATGTTAAGAAAAGACGGCAGCCGTTTTCCGGCCGAACTTTCATCGGCGCTATTTACCGATTCAAGTGGAAAAGTACGAACGAGCATGATTATACGTGATATTACAGATAGAAAAAAAGCCGAGAAAGATATTTTCTACTCCAAACAATTGTTCTATGAGGCCTTTCATTCCGGACCTGCCGGGATGACAATAACCCGGATCTCTGATGGAAAATTTATTGATGTCAATGAATCATTCTTGAAAATGTTCGAATTCAGCCGGGATGAAGTGATAGGACATACCTCGGTTGAGGTAAATATGCTTACACCTGAAGCGCGAGCAAAATTAATAGAGATGCAGCTCAAAACGGGCGGACTCAAAAATTGCGAACTTAGAACACAGTCAAAATCCGGCAAAATTATTAACCTGTTGTTTTCATCCAGGCCATTGGATTTAACAGGTGAGCTCTGCCATATCACAACATTAATAGACATTTCCGAACGGAAATATGTAGAAGAGGAACTTCAAAAATCCAAAACAGAATTGGAGCTGCTTGCAAAACACTTGGAAACGGCAAGAGAACAGGAAAGACGGAGAATTTCAAGAGAACTGCATGACGAGCTGGGTCAGGCGCTAACGGCGATAAAGATAGATCTGAAAATGGCGCTACAGTCCAAGGATGAAAAATCAAAGGATCAGAAATTAAATGATTTGCTTGAAATTACTTCTCAAACAATCAAAGAAGTTCAAAGGATTTCCACTCAATTACGTCCCAGTATTCTTGATGATTTGGGCCTGATACCTGCTTTAGAATGGTATTGCAGCGATTTTCAAAAAAGGACAAATATTAATCTACAAATCGATTTAGAGGAACTTGCATTAAAGGATCCTCAAAAGAATATTGCAATATTCCGGGTTGTTCAAGAATCGTTCACGAATATTGCCCGTCATTCAGAAGCAAAAAATGCGTGGGTCAAATTAAATGCGGTTAATGGCGGACTGGAGCTGATTATCAGAGATGATGGAATTGGTTTTCCGGAAGAAAAAATGACAATTTTAGGTTCGCTGGGCTTAATAGGTATGAGAGAAAGGTTAAATCATGTTAACGGTAAGTTTGAAATTAGATCTGAAATTAATAAAGGAACAACCGTAAGTGTTTTTGTTCCGATTGAAGAATAAGAATTGCATTAAGTACTTGTGCCCTTTGTGAAAATCTTTGTGCTCTTTATGGTAAACCTTTTTACCGCTGAGACCATAAAGGAAAAACACGAAGGACACAAAAGGAAACACAACGAACATAATAGAAAAGAGAAAAATATGCGAGTATTATTAGCCGATGATCACACAATAGTTCGTGAAGGCCTCAAACAAGTTCTCAAAAACATGAGCGAAATTAAATCCATCGATGAAGCCTGCGACGGAAAGGAGGCTTTAGAAAAAATTGAAAAAGATAATTATGATTTGATTATACTCGATATCTCCATGCCTGGTTTGAGCGGATTAGATGTCCTTCAAATAATGAAGGACAAAAATGAAAAAGCTCACATTCTAATATTGAGCATGCACCCACAAGAGCAATATGCCAGGCGGGCATTTAAGCTCGGAGCTTCCGGTTATTTATCAAAGGACAGCGCTTTCGATGAACTTGCATTAGCAATTAAAAAAATTTCCCATGGCGGTAAATACATTTCGGCAGAATTAGCCGAAAAACTGATCTTTGAACCGGGTGGCGATATCAATAAACTTCCACACGAAAAACTCTCAGGGCGCGAATTTCAGATTATGCTATTGCTTGCAAAAGGTAAATCTGTTACCGAAATAGCCGGAGAACTTTTCATAAGTGATAAAACTGTCAGCACACACCGTTCAAGACTGTTAGAAAAAATGAATTTAAGCAAAAATGCAGAATTGACACAATATTCAATAAAGAACAATTTGATCGAATAGGAACTTTTAGAACTCAAAAACAGGAAATTAAGTAAATATTAATTCACGGCCTTCATTTATATCCGCATTAAGTCTGTCAGTCATTCCCTTACAAAAAAACCAGTGCTATGCCTATAGAAGTTTAAGTCTACACTTATAACAGTTTTCTATCCCGACCACTACCTTGACATCGGAAAAACAATATTTATTACAAGGGTGTTGTCATGAAGCTTTTAATTGTAGACGATTCGGAACTAATACGACTGAAGATTAAAAATCTGCTTAGTAATAACTCGCAGATTGAAATTATCGGAGAAGCCAAGGATGGAATTGAAGCGCTAAAATTGGTTGAGAAGTATGATCCAGAATTAATGATCCTTGACTTGAAGATGCCAGGGATGAACGGTTTTGAGTTAATGAAGAAATTGAAGAAAGAAGGAAGTCAAACCAAAATATGTGTATTTACGAATCACTCTTTTCCCTGGTATAAAGAGAAAAGTCTCGCCGAAGGTGCTGATCAGTTCCTTAATAAATCCGACGATTTTGAAAAATTGAATTCTGTTATTGACGAAATGGTGATAAATGTAAAAAGAGAGAACGAATATAAAGCACAGCAATTCCTGAAAATATTATCGATTGCAAAAAGTGAACCGGATTCAATTGCGCTAAACAACCACTTAAGCAGAGTAAGTTTCAAGTTCGAATTAACAATCGGGAATGATCTGCGATCCAGCGTGGAAAAACTAAAATCAGAAAAATATGATGTTGTTTTACTCGATCTTAATATTAATAATGATATTAAATACCAGTCCTTTGATCAAATCTACGCTCATTGCGCGGATATTCCAATTATAGTTCTAAGCGGAAAAAATAATGATGAATTAGCACTTCGGCTGATCCAAGAGGGCGCTCAAGATTATTTATTCAAGGATCGTATTAATTCATATATCCTGGAAAAATCCATATTGTATTCGATCGAGAAACACCATCTCCGGAGAGAAATAAAAAATGAGCTCCATAACCGCCTCTCCGCTGACGAAAATCTTCAAAAATATTATGCATCTCTGGAAGCAGTGATGAATAATTCTCATTCGGTGATCATATTCTTGGTTGATAAGGATTACAGATATCTCGCTTTTAACAATAATCACAAAGCTGAAATGAAAAAAGTCTATGATGCTGATATCGAGATTGGCATGAACTTGCTGGATTTAATTGCATCCCCCGAGGTAAAGGTTAAAGCTAAAGCGAGCATCGATAGAGTTCTCGAAGATGGATCATTTGTTGAAACTCAGATTCAGCCCGGTCTGAATATTCACTATGAATTTCACTGGAATGAAGTGAGAAGGGCCGGTACCATAATCGGTGCATCCTGTTTTGTAATAGACGTAACCGAGAGAGAAATAGCAAAAGAAAAAATACGTCAAAGCGCATTAAAGTATAAGAATCTTTTTGATGATGCACTTACAGGAAATTATATATCATCCGTAGAGGGTAAATTATTATTGGTTAACGAGTCATTCGTTAAACTATTTGGTTTTAATTCAACCGAGGAGTTGATCGGCAAAAATCTAGTTGATTTCTATAGATATCCCGACAGCAGAGAGGAATTATTGGCACTGATCCGCAAAGAGAAAAAACTCAAAAATTTCGAGAAGGAATTTGTAAGCCGGGACGGCAGGGTGATCTCAGTTGTTGAAAATGTGGTGGGTGAGTTTAACGAATCCGGAGAATTGGTAAATATAAAGGGCTACATTAATGATATTACAGAGAAAAAGATTGCTGAGCAGAGACAAATATTTTCAACAAAAGTCTTAGCGATTCTCAACCGGCAGAATGACTGGCAGAAATTAATTAAAGATATTTTAACCGAGTTCAGAAGCTTTACTAAAATTGAGGCAATTGGAATAAGACTTAAGGACGGGTTGGACTATCCCTATTACGTTCAGGACGGATTCGACGCAACGTTTATCGAATCTGAAGATTTCTTATGTGCAAAAAAAATGAATGGCTCACTGGATTTAGATCAGAACGGATTCCCATTACTGGAATGTGTCTGTGGTGCAGTAATATCGGGAAATACTGATATCGATGAACCCTGGTTCACCAAACGCGGTAGTTTTTGGGTTAATAAATTGACCGATTTAATGAACTCTAAGGGAAATGGCCTTCCGGGAAATAATCCGAGAAATAATTGCGTTAAGTCCGGCTATATGTCTGTAGCGTTAATACCATTACGCTCAGGTGAAGATATTATTGGCTTGATGCAGCTGAGCGACAAAAATGTCGGCAGATTTGATCTGGATATGATTCATTATTTTGAGGAAATCGGTGCAACCATCGGCATTGCATTCAATAGGATGTTGGCTGAGAAAAAAATAAAAGAAAGCGAGGAGAATTACCGAAAATTTTTTGATGAAGACCTGACCGGTGATTATAAAACAACTCCCGAAGGAAAAATAATTCTTTGCAATAAAGCCTTTGCAAATATCATGGGCTTTGAATCTGTTGAGCAAATTACAAATATGTCCGCGCAGGATTTCTATATTAACGAAACTGACAGAGCGGAATTTTTGAAACTCTTAAATGAAAAGGGGAAGCTGGAACTGTATGAGTCAACCTTGAGAGGTAAAGACGGAAGAATTATTCATGTAATTGAAAATGTTGTGGGAAAATATGATCTCAAAGGCGAACTTCTTGAAATTACAGGTTATCTGTTTGACATAACTGCCCGCAAAAAAGCTGAAGAGGTGATTGTTAAGAGTGAGCAAAAATACAGAAACATTTTTGAGAGTATACAGGACGTTTATTATGAAACAGATCTTGCCGGAATAATATTGGAAGTGAGCCCTTCCATTGAATTATTTGCGGATAAAAATTTTAAAAGAAATGAGCTATTAGGAAAGTCGATATATGACTATTACTTAAATCCGAACGATCGATATGAATTGATTAAAAGACTAAAGAAGGATCAAAGTGTTACGGATTATGAAATTGTATTAAAGAAAAGCGGAGCATCTCCGCTTGTATGTTCAATATCATCGAGGCTGGAAATTAATTCTGATGGGACTCCGGGCAAGATAATTGGCACAATGCGTGATATTACCGAAAGAAAAAAAATGGGAGCTTCGTATATAAAATTATCCAGGGCTGTCGAGCAAAGTCCTGCCTCGGTAATAATTACAGATGTAGAGGGAGTAATAGAATACATTAATCCAAAACTAACAGAGATTACCGGCTATAAAATTGATGAAGTAATTGGGTTGACCCCGAGGATATTTAATTCCGGAGAAGCGGAAAAAAGTAAATACAAAGATCTTTGGGATACAATTACCCGCGGTGAGGAATGGCGGGGTGAATTACATAACAAAAAGAAAAACGGAGAACTATACTGGGAACTGGTTTCGATATCACCAATAACAGACGAGAAGGGATTTGTAACTAATTACGTCGCCGTTAAAGAGGATATAACCGAACGTAAAAAGATTTTGGAAGATCTTACTATAGCAAAAGAGAAAGCGGAAGAGTCGAATAAATTGAAGACGGAATTCCTCGCGCAAATGTCTCATGAAATGAGATCTCCGATGAATGCGGTACTAAGTTTCGCCGATATTATAAAAGAGGAGATGAATGAAAAAGTAACTCCAGAATTGCTAACGTATTTCGAAGGTATCCATACTGCAGGTCGCAGACTTATTCGAACTGTCGATTTGATGATAAATTATTCCGAGTTGCAGGTCGGAACATATGAAAAAAAGATCGCAAAAATTGATCTGTTAAGTGAAATTGTTGAAAATGTTAAAAATGATTATGTAAACCCGATCAAGGCCAAAGGCTTGCAACTCAGCTATATAACAGACTTGCAGGAGGCCTGGATTCTTGGTGATAAGTACAGCATTAATCAAATTATTGAAAATCTGCTTGGAAATGCCGTTAAATACACAGAACATGGACAAATATCGGTAATAATTGAAAAAAATATTAGCAGCAGAAAGTTTATAGTAATCATAGAAGATACAGGAGTTGGAATATCGGAAGAATATTTGACTCATTTATACCAGCCGTTTATGCAGGAGGAAAGAGGCTATTCAAGGAGGTTTGAGGGGAATGGATTAGGCTTGTCTTTAGTTAAAAAGTATTGCGATCTGAATTCCATTAAAATTGATGTTGTATCAGACAAGAAAACAGGAACCAGATTTACTTTGACTTTTGATTCACTGGATTGAAGTAACTCTATAATTTTGAAATCGACCGGAGATAGTTTGGAAACCAGGAAAAACAAATTGTTAATACTTGAAGACGATAACCTAAATCAGTTAGTCTACAAAAGAATACTTTCGAAGGAATATGATGTTGTAATTTGCGGAGACGACAAAGAATTTGATTCCGCAATTAATCGAGATACCTATGACCTGTTCATCATCGATTTGGCAATCAATTGTGAAAGGGATGGAATTGATTTGATAAAAGAATTGAGGCAGACGGATCAATATAGAAACACTGCAATAATTGTGGTTACCGCTTTTGCTTTCAGGAAAGATAGAGAAAATTGTATGGCGGCCGGTGCTACTGAATTTATGGTTAAGCCGTTTGATAATATAAATTTGTTGGAAGCAATTGAAAAATACTTATGATTTTAAATCAGTTTAAAATAAAAAAGGTTTTATCCTTTGAGAATAAAACCTTTTTGAGCTGGCTATGGGACTCGAACCCGCGACCTGCTGATTACAAATCAGCTGCTCTACCAACTGAGCTAAGCCAGCATTATATTTTAACATCTAATCAAGAACATCAACAAACCGGTTGCTCTACCAACCTGCCTGCCGGTAGGCAGGCTGAGCTAAGCCAGCAATTAACAAAAAGTATATATCCAATACATTGCGCAGTCCCGCTTTGCGGGGCCAGCATGTAAACTTCATTATTTTGAAACGCAAATCTAACATAAAAACCATATTCGGCGCAACCTTTCCAGACTATTAATTATATCCATTCTGATGATTCATAGAGTAGCTAAAATACTCTATATTTGAAACGTAAATAAAGAGATTCATTATCACTAAAAACGAACTTAAATATTATTCCTCGCTCCTTGGTAAAAAAGACAGACAGAGGGAGAAGAAATTTCTTGTAGAGGGAAGAAAGCTCATATTTGAAGCCCTAAACTGGGGATATGAATGCGATTCAATTTTCGCGACAGGCGAATTCGTAGATGAACACCATGATTTCTTGGAATATGTTGAATTCAAAGGAATTGAAATTGAATTGATTAAAACGGCAGAACTATCAAAATTGTGCGATACAAAAACTCCGCAGGGAATCGTGGGTGTGTTTCATTTCAGGGCAGAAAGCGCACAGGAATTACTGAATGAAAAAATAATTATAGCATTGGAAAATATTTCCGATCCGGGAAATATGGGAACCATTCTCCGAAACTGCGACTGGTTTGGAATTAAGAACATTTTATTAAGTCCGGACTGCGCGGAAATGTATAACCCAAAAGTAATCCGCGCTTCAGCCGGTTCGCTCTTCCACCTGAATGTTTTTGAAGAAAAGGATTTTATCGGCTCACTAATTACTCTTAAAGAATCCGGTTTTAAATTAGTCTGTACGGATCTAAACGGATCAGATCTTTATGAATATCAGAAGAATGAAAAAGATCTTATAATTCTTGCGAATGAAGCGAACGGTCCCACGGAAAATTTACTCGGGATCTGCGATCACAAAATTACTATTCCCAAGATAGGCGAGGCTGAATCATTAAACGTGGCCAGCGCATCGGCTGTAATACTCTCAGAACTTACACGTCCTAAACCCTAATAACCAACCGCTGATAACCGTTAACTGATCACTAATCCAGAAACTCCCACGCAACCCCAAAGCGCATTGCGCCCGGCTGTTTAGGGTAATACGGTATTAGATAATAATTAGTGTTAAGAAGGTTTTCATAAACAATATAAATTGTAGCGTTGTCCTGAATTCTTCCCGCCAGAAAGAAATCTACCTGAAATGTGGGGGATAGGGACGGATTAATTATCCTATCCATGTTTGAGGCTAGAGGATTAAAGTTATAACCGGAAGAAAGACCCCTCTCAAAATCATAATAGATGAAATCCCGTCTACCCATTGAATAGTAATTCAATCCCGTTTTAAGGTGCAGATTTCCGCCGAAAAGTGTATCAATGTAATAGACCCCTCCTGATGAGGTGTAATCGGGAAGTTTATAATCCTCCCTGTTCCCGGATGGCAAATAGAAACTTGTGTTCGTGCTGAAGAGAATTTTCCACATCTTAAAATCGATCTTGAAATTTAATCCGTTGATAATAAGATCTTTTTCCGCGAAGAATTGTGTCTTTTCCTCGGCCGCCAGTCCTGTGTACGTGGTTGAAAGAAGAGCGTTGGTATTGGATTTGTAAAAATAACCTGCGGATGCGCTTGAAGATTCATTTCTGAACAAAAGAGTCAGTTCGCCGGATGATATATTCTGCGATCCAAGAATTATGGACGGGGATACAAATCTCTCCTCCCACACATTATACGGTTTTTCGTAAGAGGAAATACCCGCGTATAGATTAACTGAAGGAGTAAGATGCATAAAAAGATCCGCACCGAAGCCCAGATAATTTTTATTCGAATAATTTAAATATTTTCCGAACATCGAAGGCCTGATAGAATTCCCGAATAATCCAAACGATGCCGAAACAGATTGAGAAAATGAAGATTTAAGAGTTTCGCCGGCCAGAAGAGGTGAATTAAACGCGGACCTTTCAAGATTTGTCAACGACGTAATTTCGCCGAGATCAATTTTTAATTCCTGCCTTAGATTGACACCGATAGTTTTTGAGGAATTATCATCAGCAATCCGCCTGATCGAAGTCTCCGGAACCGTCAACTTCTCATTCTGCCGGAACTCTTTAAGAGATGACAGATAGTAAAAAGAAAGATCCGTAAAAGAATTGTCGAAAAGATCCGCGAGCATGCGGACTCTGAAATCATTAATTGTGGATTTCTGATACCTGTCGGAATACCTTACCGGAGCCCTGAAGTTATCATAAAGTATATTATCCAGCTGAGACGCTCCGTAAGCTGTGATGATTGAATCCGCATCAATTCCTCCGTTAAGTCCCGCGACGGATTTTGAGTATCTGTAGCTGCCCGTAATATTGATGTTTTGCGACAGAAGATAGCGCAGCCTTCCGGTGCCGCTCCAGTTGCTGTAGTCGGTATTAATAAAATTAGGACTGACACTTTGATTTGATAACTCGATGTATGCGTTCATCCGGCTTACAGGCGTGAAATTGAAGATTCCATCCAGCATTGCCTCGCTGTTTGCGCCCTGATAATAGCGCAGACGCGAATACGGTTTCCGTGCGTCAGGCTCGCGTGAGATGAAATTTACCGCTGCACTGTTATTCACTGCCGAGTAGAGAAAACTGCGGGAGAAGGGAATTATTTCAGCGGAACCGGCGCTTTCGGATTCAAATAAATTAAGATCGAGTGAGCTGCTCAATCGGTCGGTTATTAGAATTCCGTCTGACATGAAAGATATATTCCCGCTTCCGTAAAGAAATGTTTCGTTCGGCATCCCGACGGAACCGAAATCTTTTATAAATCCGAAAGGAATATTTGTAAAATAATCTGCGGTGGTTCTGTAATCCATTGTTTCAAGTTTCTTTACGGATAAAACCATATTGAATAAATGAACCCCAAGAAGCGGCCGGTACTTAACCGGAACCATAACTTCTTTCTTTATTTTTTGAATGGTCGTGTCTTTAGAAGTGGAAATTTTAGTGTGAAGAGAGTCGCTGGAATTGTTGACGGACTGACCCGATGCGTAAATATAATTCCGGGCAGAGACGTCTGCCGAGAAGATCAGAAAAGGAAAAAGAAGAAGAATAAATTTTTTTTTCACTGGCGGATCAATAATTTGTTTAGCAAGATAGTTCGATTTACAATCTCAACAAAAAAGAAATGATGGCCGATTTCAACCCCAAATCTATTGCTTAAGACCGTCCCCTGTTAATTAATCATAAGATTTATAAATCGCAAAATTTGTTTGTTTTCAACTAAAAAAATACTAAATTTCATGCGAATTTCATTCACAAATTAAAAGAGGCAAAAATATGTCTATGACCAAAAGCCAGCTGTTAACCTATATGGCAAAAAAATCCGGTTTAAGCAAAAAAGCAACTGGAGAATTCATCCAAGAATTAGTAATGCTTGCTTACAAAGAAGCTAAAAAAGCTTTTGTTATACCAGGTTTAGGAAAATTAGTCCTTGTTGACAGAAAAGCAAGATTAGGCAGAAATCCAAAAACAGGCGAAACAATTCAAATCCCGGCTAAAAAAGTTGTAAAATTCAGAATTGCAAAAGCCGCTAAAGATGCTATCCTTATCTACAAAAAATAATCTTAGAAATTGTTCAGAACAGTTTTTGTGAAAGAATCGGTAGGTACGGTTTCCGTACCTACCTTTTTTTCGCGCTGTCGTTGCCCTGTAATTCCTTAACTCTCTCGATCAGCTTCAAATATAATTCTTCGTTTATTCGCTTGAGGATCAGAATCAGCAATTCATTAAATTTTCCTGAACTTAGGTAAAATCCGATCGTTACATTCTGTCTTCCGTCATGAATATATGTAGGCCTGGTTGGAAAGCCGCTGAAAATACCGCCGGTTATTGAATCAATATCTTCGAACCGTATTTCGATAGTCTGTTTGGAAAAAAAATAATCGCTGCAGATCAATTTATCATCATCAATCGAAATTGTGAAGGGAAAAGTCCTGTATATTTTAAGGTAGTATTTATTGAGCCAAAAGATGATTGCCGAATTTATGAGAATAAAAAAAATATAATACCAGTTCGAGAATAACCCAATTATTGAGGACGCCAGGTACAACAGAAGAAGCAAATTTAGCGGTATATTTCCATACCTGTATAAAAGTTTTGCTATGAAAGAATATCTGAATGTCTGCATACTCACTTATGATTTTAACTCCAAGATAAAGAAAACAAGTTATAAATGGCTGTTTGCCAGTAAAGCAAGGCAAAAAAAACGATTTCCGTCTGCTTGAATGTGAACCTCTTGGGTGAATGAAATGTTTTATCTAAGTAATCCATTTGAAAATAATTGAAGAAAGGAAATAAAATGAATACAAAAAAATTATTCGTCCCTGTTATTGTAATTGCCCTCCTAATCGGCAGTGCAATAATTTATGCCGGTGAAAGCTCCGCTAAAGCCGAGAATTTTAAGCTCAAGGATTATAACGGAAAGGAACATCAGCTTTCGGATTTCACAAATGCGAAATCTATTGTTCTCATGTTCGTTTCTACTCAGTGTCCCGTGTCAAATGCGTACAATGAAAGAATGGCCAAACTTTATAATGATTATAAGGATAAGGGAATTGTATTTCTGGGAATCAATTCCAATAAAGCAGAAGGCGTGGATGACATAAAAAAGCACGCGGCTGAAAATCATTTGATGTTTCCAATCCTGAAAGATGAAAAAAATATTGTTGCCGATAAACTTTCCGCTTCCGTAACTCCGGAAATATATGTTCTGAATGGTAAATTGGATATTCTTTATCACGGACGGATAGATGATTCACAAAGGGAAAGTAATATTACCTCTTCTGATCTGAAAACGGCATTGGATGATATCATCGCCGGGAAAAATATGAAGTTCTCAAAGACAAAAGCTTTCGGCTGCTCTATTAAACGCGTCGGTAAATAATGAACCGGTTGTATTTTCTCTTATTCTTGCTGATTACATTTCTATCGGTGAATGAATATCTATTCTCCCAGATTGTTGTGGATAGAATAGATCAAGCCGGACTGGAAAAAATAATTAATGAGCGGAATGATAAGGTTCTGCTAATTAATTT
>PGYS01000168.1 GCA_002839795.1 Ignavibacteriae bacterium HGW-Ignavibacteriae-3
CGAATCTGAATCCGTCAATTTTATATTCGGTAATCCAGTATTTAAGAACTCTATCTACAAAGTATTGAGTTGCAGAACTTTCGTGGTTGAAATCGTTGCCCCATTGGGCATCCGGGTTTGCGAAATTGGATTTTGCATTAAACCACGGATTATTTACTGCCGGCCGATTGTTCAGATTATCCCAATACATCTGCGCCATTGAGTTCAGGTTATATGCATGATTAAGTACAATGTCCTGAATTACCGCAATCCCGTTCTGATGGCAGGCGTCAATAAATTTTTTCAGATCATTCTTGGTCCCGTAATATTTATCCGGCGCAAAGAAGGTCATCGGATTATAACCCCAGCTGTTGTTCCCTTCGAACTCATTTATCGGCATCAGCTCAATGGCATTTACTCCGAGTTTTTTTAAGTACCCCAGAGTATCAATTAGAGTTTTGTAAGAATGTGTACTTACAAAATCACGTACAAGCAGTTCGTAAATAACTAATTTTTCTTTTGAAGGACGTGTAAAATTCGGGATTACCCAATTGTAGTTTGCCTGTGCGGTCTGAAAAATGGATACGATGCCGGAGGTTTTACCCTCAGGATACGGCTTCAAATCAGGAAACACAGCAGAGGAAATATACTTATCGTTCCATGGATCTAATATTTTATCTGTGTACGGATCGTAGATCCGCAAATTACCGTCAATTAAAAACTGATAGGCGTACTCTGTACCCGGCTGAAGATTTGGAACAGTTATCCACCAGAGACTATCCGGAGTACTTATATCCCTGTTCATATAATAATCTGTATCAACTCTCCAGTCGTTGAAATCGCCGATTACATAAATATTTTTTTTCAGGGGAGCATAGAGAGCCAGCGTAACTTTAGTCTGGTCGGAGCCGTAATAAATTCCCGGCTGATTTATTTCCGGTAAAGAGAGATTTTTTATCGCCGGCTTTTTCATTATCACAAAAGTTTTTGAATCAGCTGATCCGGCAATATCCAAAGCAGTAACATTAATTTCGTTTTTCCCTCCGGCATAATCATCTGCGCGGAATGTATAGCTTAAACTCTCGGTGCCGCTCTCAGACTTTAAAGCGCCGTTAACGTATAGTTTTATGGATTGGGTTCTGCCGATTGCGGTTGATGAAACTGAGATCGGAACCGTACCTCCGGCGGAGACAAATACCGGCGAGCGCAACGGATCGCCGTAGGATAGATCTACCGCAGGCGTATTAAACACTACTGAAATACCGGGCGGATACAGAGGGATTTTAATATCTTCAGTTTGCTGGTTGCCGTCTGCACTTCTAAGAACGAAACAGAGTTTTGTAATTGTTTGTTCGCCATCGGTAACGCCGTAGTACGTTCGCGCATTATTAATTATTATCCTGTATGTATTGGAACTTACAAACGTTAGCTTGGGCTGACTGGCGTTATTTCCCCAGTTGCTGATAACATTTTTCCAGGAAGATTCATCGCCATTTAAATAAATACCGGTATGAGCATAGACATCGCCGGCATAGTTCTTCAACGGAGTTTTTCCTGCCGGGTTCGAGTTTGAAACATCGAAAGTTATTGTGATCTGATCGGTCTGAGATGGGTAAGCCGGTACAGTAGTCCACTTGGTTTGAGCAAAAACAATTGATGATGCAAAAATAAGCAGTGAGGTTAAAAGAGATTTCATTTGGATTTTAATCCTTAAAAAAGAAAATTATCAAAAAGCGTGAGTCAATTTAGGGATGACGGCTCTTCCAATCAAGGCAAACCCGGCTCCCGCTTACTGATTCCCCGTACAGTCCGGCGATTATCCCTTAAACCAATTATGCATATTGTGAGCGTAAAAGTCTCAATCTCCGGATATACATTTTGTTCTTTTTAGTCCTTCATTAGTAAAATATTTGAACTCAACGGTTCAATTGCAATCTTTCCATTTACAATTTCTTTAGGTGTATTTTTCATCAGATCATGAAGTGTTGAAAACTTTCCGCCCAGACTAACGATCGCAGAGACGTCCACCTCTTTACCGGAATTGCTTCCGTTGAGGACCATTAATATCCTTTCGGGTCCTAAAACTTTGGTGTATAGATAGACATTATCTCTCACGGGTAAATGTGTGAGTACGCCTCTGCTCAGTGATTTATATTCTTTCCTAAGCTCGAACATTTTTTGGAAGAATTTGAACAGATCATTTTCGGTGCCTTTTCTGTTCTTCTCCTCAAAAAGGTTCGGTGAGCTGTCATTGAATCCGCCGGGAAAATTTGTTCTGATTACACCATGCTCTTCGTTGCCTACCATCCCAATTTCAGTCCCGTAAAGTATTTGAGGAATGCCGCGCGATGTAAGCATATGTGTAAAAACTAATTTAACTTTGTCAGTATTGCCGCCGGCATAGTACATTGCCCGACCCATGTCATGGTTATCAACAAATACCAATAGATCATCCGGATTTTCATAAAGAAAGTCCATGGCAATAGTATTATAAACAGCATTCAAACCGGATTTTCCCTTTAAGAAATCATAATATGCATCGCGGAGCGCGAAATCCGTAACAACGGGTAGATTTGTATCACCGTATTTATTGAGTCTGGAACCTTTCTGATAAGGCGCGAGAAAAATTGTTTCTCCGGTCCAGACTTCGCCTACGATATTAAAATTAGGATACTCTGACAAAACTTCTTTGGCCCAGACTGAAAGAAATTCCTGTTCGGCGTACGGATAAGTGTCTTCACGGATTCCATCAAGACCCGAAAATTCAATCCACCAAATCGTATTCTGAATTAAATAATTTTTTACGTATAAATTATTTTGATTAAGATCGGCCATCTCATCAACAAACCATCCCTTGGTAACGTGTTCTTTTGTTAGATCGGCGCCATGAATGTCCCAAGCGGACATTTTATCATGCCATGTGGATAAATGATTCTCGAGCGTTCCGTTTATCCAGCCGGGTACAGGCAGATTATGAATCCACGGATGATTGGTGCTTACATGATTGCTTACGTGATCAAAAATTATTTTTAATCCCAGTGAATGAGCCTTTTCAACCAATTCCTTAAACAAGTCGTTTGTGCCCAGCCGGGGATCGATTTTATACATATCGGTGGCGGCATATCCATGATAGCTGAGATGAGTATTGTTCTCAAGCACAGGATTAAGCCACAAAGCTGTTATTCCAAGATCCTTTAAATATTTTAAGTGATTAATAATTCCCTGAATATCTCCCCCGTGCCTGCCGTTCGGGGTTTCCGGCTTAAAATCATTAATCAGTCCGGCAGCGATGTTGTTTTTTGTGTCCCCGTCTGCAAAGCGGTCAGGCATTATCAGATAAACTATGTCATCGGGATTAAATCCCTGAAATTTGCCATTTGGGTTCATTCTCTGCAAAATCGGGAATTCCACAGTATGGGTTTTACCTTCAGTAACAAGAAAAAGTTTATAAACTCCGGGCTGAATTTCAGGTGAAATATTGATGTCAATGAAAGAATAGCTTTGATTTGAAAGTGTATGTATCTCTTTTATTTTTATTAGCGAAGTATTGAATGAAGCGCTGTAACCGGAAAGATTCCGGCCGTAGACCATCAGCTGGATCTCATTTTTTTTCATTCCTGCCCACCAGTTACCCGGTTCTATTTTATCAACTTTTAGCCCCTGACAGTATGCTATGCTGACAATTAAATAAACTGCGGTAAAAAATACTTTCTTCATGGTCGCCCTTGATAATAAATTTGAAGTTACAAACTGCATTGCAACTTATGAAAAATAATGATTTCTCTCTATCAGATTATTGTTTCACAGGATTATAAAGGTGGTTATTTTGCAGCACCGGATTTTAACTGGTTGTTATATTAGAATTTTTATTAAGGAAGGAAAAAATGAAACTAAAATTTTTTATGTTCTTTTTACTCTCGTTTGTAATAATAAAAGGGCAGAGCAACAGATCTGCTGTACCCGCATGGACCAAGGAAGCAATTTGGTATCAGATCTTTCCTGAAAGGTTTTCGAACGGGGATAAGACTAATGATCCCGCGCCCGAAGATATGGAGGGCGCCTGGCCGCATTTTATTCCCGAAGGATGGCAAATTCATCCATGGACGTCTGACTGGTATAAACTTCAGCCCTGGGAAATTAAAACAGGAAAAGATTTTTACTGGAATGCCGGAGTGAGAAGATACGGAGGCGATCTGCAGGGAATAATTGATAAACTTGATTATCTGAAAGAACTGGGAATAACCGCTATTTATCTAAATCCTGTTTTCGAAGCCCCCTCCCTTCATAAATACGACGCATCCATGTATCATCATATAGATAACAATTTCGGACCGGATCCAAAAAAGGACAGGGAAATATGGGCAGAGGAAGATCCTTCCGATCCCGCAACCTGGAAATGGACAACCGCGGACAAACTTTTTCTAAAACTGATAGATGAATGCCATAAACGCGGAATGAAAATTATTATCGACGGAGTATTCAATCATACCGGCACACAGTTCTGGGCTTTCCGGGATATTGTAAAGAATCAGCAGAATTCGAAATACAGGGATTGGTACACAATAAAATCCTGGGATGATCCTGCCGCCGGTCAGAAATTCGATTATGAAGGCTGGCTGGGGGTCAAAGATCTGCCTGAAATTCGAGAGGACGAAAACGGTTTGATTAAAGGTCCCCGGGAACATGTTCATGATATTGTAAAAAGATGGATGGACCCGAACGGTGACGGAGACCCGAGCGATGGCATTGACGGCTGGCGGCTCGATGTGGCTGAAATGGTGGAACATAATTTTTGGAAGGAATTCCGGACCTGGGTAAAAAACATTAATCCGGAAGCATATATCGTCGGGGAGATCTGGTGGGATGACTGGAATAATTATAAGATGATGAACGCTGCGCCCTGGATTCAAGGTGATCAGTTTGATGCTGTAATGAATTACCGTTTTGCGCGCGCATTAAAGAATTTCGTTATTAACAAAAAAGATCATATCGGTCCCCGGGGATTCATTGATTCTCTCCAAACGATCTACAAGGATTATCCGGTACAAAATACTTACGCGATGATGAATTTAATGGATAGTCATGATGTCGAACGGTTATCCTCCATGATCATTAATCCGGATCTCTGGTATGATCACGGCGGAAACCCGCAGCAGACGAAAACATTTGATGTAAGAAAACCGAATTCTACGGAAAGAGAGATTCAGAAATTAATTGTCGGAATGCAGTTCACTCTCCCTGGCGCGCCCGATATTTATTACGGCGACGAAGCCGGTATGTGGGGCGGGGACGATCCGGACTGCAGAAAGCCGATGGTATGGAAAGAAATCCAATATGAAACGGAAACAACCCATCCCTTCGGTATGTCAAGACCATCGGACACCGTGAAATTTGATGAATCTCTTTTCAACTGGTATAAAAAAATTGCTTCGGTAAGGAAAGAAAATAAAGCGCTTTCGCTGGGGGATATAGAGTTTCATGTAATTGACGAGGAGAAGAAGATACTTGCTTACACCCGGTCTCTTAACGGAGAATCAATTCTCTGCATTATTAATAACAATGCATCGGAATACGTATTGGGTCATGA
>PGYS01000026.1 GCA_002839795.1 Ignavibacteriae bacterium HGW-Ignavibacteriae-3
TTATTATACAAAGTGAGCGCTGCTTCTAAATTTCCCTCAAGATAATTGATGATACCAAGATTGTTTTCTACCTGAGCAAGAAGTATGCTTTCTTTTTCTTGATCGATGAAAGCGAGACAGTTTTCCATTCTGACTTTGCCGGCTTTTAAGTCGCCCTGCTCCGTATAGATCGAACCTATCAGGAATTCACATCTTCCCATTCCGTTCCTGTCGCCCAATGCTTCAAATATTGCCCTGGCTGCCTTAATTGCCGCGAATGCTTCCTTCGCATTCGACTGATAAGCATAATATTCGCCGATAAGAATCAGCGAATGAGCTTTGTACTGCTCATATCCTTTCTGCTTTCTCGCCAGCGTGTAGGTCATATTCGAAATCTCAAAAGCAAGATTCAGTTCGCCCTGCGTTAAAACCAGCTTGCTGAAATCCAGAAGAAATTGAATATACTTTTCTTCGGAGACGATCTCATTTACATAAGTAATCAGAGTATCCGAAACAATTCTTACGCTTTGAGTCTGAATATTTTCGTTGAAAAACTTATCAAGCTGATTTTGAGTTCTTGTTAATCTAAGCGGCTGCTGAGGAAGAAATTCCTTTGCAATCGTTCTTATATACGCATCTATCTGATCCTCGGAAAGGTATTTTGAAAGCAATCCGCTTAAATCTTTATCTACAATTGTCTGGTCATTCATTTTAGTATTCCAATTTGCATGTTAAATTAATTGTTTGTGCAAACCCAATGTTCTTCTAAAAGGAGAAAACCGCTGTTCAAAATTCAATGTTTTATTAATTAAATTCTCCACAGATAAAATTTCGGCGGCAGATGAATTTTTAGCAGTAATATCGTTCAAACTGTTTAATCCGGATGAATCTTTACGGCAATTAACAGAATCTCTAAAGTCGTTAACATTATTTATATACGTTCTCATTTTCTTATCTCCTTTAGGAGGATTTTTATAAATTATCTTATAAATCCGAACCGTGAAAAGTGAGGCAGACGCATATCTTTAAAGAATATAACATTGGTGCCGAAATTGTAATTAACATTTGCGTAAGGCATTTCTTCCAGGTCACCTGAATCATCAAAGTAATAGAACACCGGATCTTTCTTAGGTGAATTATTCAAACTTGGGAAATAGGTTTTAAGATCGTACCCCATATATCTCAAATCCAGGTGTGCCGGTATTTTAAAGTTTCCATGGGGAGTCAATTCAATTGTTAAGGTTTCGAGATCAAATATGGCATCAAACACCTTTGTGCCGGGGAAAGCGCCGGCATCTATTTTCAAAATTCCTTCCAATTGACGTCCGTCTTCCACGAAGAATTTAAATTTTACGTTTCCGCCGACTTTTCCATCAACTTTAATATTTCTAATAAAATGTCTTACGATCAAATTCCCTGAAGTAGCATTAGCCGCTTGGGCGGAATTACTATTCGAATAAAATGATATTTCGGGCGTTTGCTGCTGATCCGGCTGAACAAGGCTGTTTTGATCCTGACAGCCTGTTGCCGCTATCAGAAAAACTGCGATTGTAATTGTGAATAACTTTTTCATATGGGATCCTCCCCAAATTGAATTATATTTTTAATTGTTAACGAATGAATCCGAATCTTGAAAAGTGAGGAAGCCGGGCGTCTACAACAAATAATTCACCGGCGACCGGATCGACCGTAATTTTGTTGAAATCCATTACCTGATAAGGACTTCCATCTGAAGGCATATAAACGAAAGTTGCATTTTTCCAATCGACGCCGGCGACTAAAGGATCATTTTTAAAATCCAGACCTTTGTACTTCAGTGTCAAATGAGCTGCCGGGTTAAAATCAGGATGCTCTATTCCGTCAATATAAAGTTCGACATCTTTTTCGAAGGCATCAAATTGAATCTCAAAGGTTCGCTTCCCCGTAAAGGAATTTTTCTCAACCGACAATTCAGCATCTACCGTAGATCCGTCGGGGAATTTGTATGCAAATTTAACTTTGCCTCCCTTTCCGCCATCCATAGTGACTACCTTGCTTACTTTTATTAACTGGCACAAATCAGAAGATGAGGCGGCCGATATCCCGTTATCCGACTTACTTGCGCTAATGGCCGGATATGAAGCAGGATTTTCAGTTTGCGAATTTACCGCAGCTAAAGGATTTACAATAGAATTATCCTGCTGGCAGCCGATAGCAGTGAGTAAGAGAGCAACGCATGTTATTGTGAATAACTTATTCATATAGGTACCTCCTTGGATAGACTTACTTATTATTTATTTTCTCTCCATTTATATTCAGAATTCATGCCAAAGAAGAATAACTTATCGCTTTTACAAAACGGAGCTTTTGTCCCAATAATAAAAAAGACAGAAAATACCTGTTATAAATTCATGGTATATTCTTCTGAAACAGAGCGAAATACCAATATTATTATTATACACGAAGTCCGATTTTTAGACCGTCTTTTAATTACAGCTGGGTTAATCCTGTTGTAACTGTTGTTCCCTCGCAGGAAAAAAAAAGGATGTACAGAAAGTGGATTAAGTATTGAATTGAGACACTAAGGAGATTCTAAAATGAATCATCTGGCGGTATTCGGTCACTGAATGCTTTGATATAATCTAATGAACCTTTAACATCAATGTGATTGCTGAACAGTTCTCTAAGTTCAATTCCGCTTATCCGTTCAGTAATTTCTGAAATCAGTGCATTTGTTAAATAGAAATATTTTTCGGCTTTTTTAATGTTTCCTCTCTTTTCAAAGTAGAGACCGGACAGAAAAGAAACCTGCCATGATAAATTAATAATGCTTATCCCCTGCAGTTTTTCAAGTGCGCTCTCAATTTTATCGTATGCCGATTTTTCATGTGAGACTATAAGCAATCTCGCAATCCAGTATTCTCTCTCAATTGAAATCATGATATTCTTACCGGCTACCTCCCGCAGTCTGGGTTCATTCAATATTTCTCCGATCGCATCATATTTTCCGGTTGCCAAAAAAACATTCACCAACTGGAAACAGGCGAACGAATAATTATAATTATTATCTCTTTCATCAAGTCCGGAAAAATCCCGGACAGATTCTCTAAGAATTTCAACGGCATCGGAGGATCTATTTTCCAAATAACATAATAAACCTTTCAGGAGATTCAGTTTCATAAGATGAGATTCAGTAAGAATGCTCATTTTCGCAAATTCATTTAATTGTAATACTGTTTTTCTCAGTGAATCTGCATCACGCAATGTATATCTGAACTTTCCCGTAATAAAGAGAACCTCAGCATATTCCATCATATTTTCCATTTCGAGAAAAATCATTGACGCCTGTGTGAGCAGCGCGGTGACTTCGGAATAGTTGCACATGACATAGTGCACCTCCGCAAGATTCATTAACGTAAGACCCAAGGCATGCCTATCCCCCAAACTTTCAAAAATAATTTTTGCTCTTTTATACCGGTCAACGGCAATTTCAAAATCCGATAAATCATAATACAGGACGCCGTAATTCAGAAGCAGGTTGGCCTCCTGTTCAAGATTACCGATCGATTTATTCAATGCGAGCGCTTCGTTCCAATTTGATTTGGCGCTTTCATAATCACCCAGCATCACATACAGGTTTCCTATATTAATTTTTGCTGCGGATATCTGCTGGGTCATTTTTTCGGTTTCATAAAGATTTAGGGCGCAATTAATATTTTCTATTGCGGCGGCTGGATTATTTTTCTCGTACAATTCAATCAGTCCGAGGAGCGTAAACGCCTTCCCTTTTATTAAAGTTCCTGCTTCATTGCAGGATACCAAATTCCCGCATAAGCCGCGTGCTTTTTCAAAATCGTTCAGATAAAGATACGCGTCAGCGATAGAGGCAATAATCTCATGTTTTTTATTTTCATCATTAATTTGTTCAACTAAAGATTCCAGCAGATCTATTCCCTCTCTGGAAGAACCCATCTGTATCATAACAAGCCCGTTTTGAACCATGAACATTCTCCGGTCTTTTTCAGCAAGCGGCTCTTCCAATAATTCCAGAATGAATGACTGACTCAGCTGAAAATTTCCGATTAAATAATACAATTCACTTAAATCGGTTTTGACGCGGACAATTTTTGATTTTTCAAGGGGAAGGGTCAGTAGGTGGTTTAAAATCCCTGCCGCATAATTATAGGCGGACAGTTCACGGGCTTTTCCTATCTCCTTGTAGTAGTATGAATAACACTCGGAATAATGTCCCGCTTTTTCAAGATGATAGGCTATCTCGCTGAATCCTCCGTTACCTTTCGAGGAGCTCATCCATTTTGCTATTTCACGGTGTACCTGATCGCCTTTTTCAGTGTTCGCGCAAATATAATCCGCGAAACTTCTGGATTGTATCTCAAAGGTTTTTCCGCCATGGTACATTTTAATAATATTTTTTTTCTCTAAGGATTTTAATACTGATTGAATCGCGGTTTCAGAGAATCCGGTAATCTCAGTGATCTGCGCTTCGCCTACGGGATTTTTAATAGACGATAAATAATCCAGAACCTTTCTTTCATCCGTGTTTAGCGACGTAAAAAGCGATGAATGATTTTCCTCCATCGACATCTTCATCAGCTTAATTGAGGGGGAGCCCATATTCACTCTAATTCCCTCTTTGCCGTCAAAAACGAGTATATTATTAGAGACAAGATTCCTGATAAATGCGGCTATGCTACCCGGCTGAAGATCGGAATATTTAAGTATTAAATCATAAATTTCCTTCTGAGGGAAAAAATGTGCAAAATTCTTCTGGAGAAATTCCAGAACTTCCGCTTCCAAAAAAGGTTTTAAGTCAATTGCGTGCGAATTAGCAAATATTTTAGTGTCAATCTCCGAACTGCTGTTCTCCGTATAAATTATCTTGATTGAATTAACTATAAACACCGGTACTATGTTCGAGATTAAATCGAGAACAATCGGCTCAAATTTGAGTATGTCATCAAAAAGAAGAATAAACTTAGCGGTCTCCGATATTTTAGAGAATAACTTGCGGTACTCAGTTGTAGAAATATGAACGTCCGATGCCAGATATCCCAGTATTTCATCCTTTAATTCTATCGGAATCTGATTAAAAACAACTTCATTAAAGCTGATAAGCTTTAATAACTGGTAATCCGGAGGCAGCCCGGGTCGGAAATCCCTACTGGTTACAAGAATGCTGTTCCCGTATTTCGAATTAAGTTCATCAAGAAGAAAAGATTTGCCGGAGTTTGAAGCTCCGTTGATCTTATAAGGCGTGCAGTCATTTGAATCAACTATATACGTATTCAACAATTTTATCAATTCACTTCTGCCCGAATAGACTCTGGGAAAATCCCAAGCGCCGCGGTAATTTTCCGAAAGCGGAATTCCCAGATCCCCTAAAAGGAAAAGAGTGTTAACATACCGGTTGTAGGAATATTTCTGTAATAATTTTTTTATCGCCTTAAGCAGTTCGGAACTGATAGGGATTTCCGGATAGTTAATTTCACCTTCTATCTGAGCTTTATAAATTTCCATCGCGATTTCAGAGTCGAATGGAAATTTCTTGAATAACATCCTGTATAAAAGAACGCCAAGTGAATAAAGATCGGCCTGCTGATTTCTCGCCTCCTGATTTAATATTTCCGGGGCAATATATTTAAGACTGCCGAGAATATTCCGTCCTTTTTTATTCATCATGTGAGAGGCGAATCCAAAATCGACAATTTTCAGTTCGGGAGAGTTCTCAACATTTCTTAACAGAATGTTTTCCGGTTTGAGATCGTAATAAATAAAATTAGACTGATGCAGATAGAAAAGAACCGAGGAAATTGAATCTATCAGAAAATAAAGTTTATCCGGATCAACAGTATCTAGACTTTTGTCCAAAGTTTCCCCTTCAAAATGTTCCATCGAAAAGAAAGCGTCATTCTTTCCTATTAAAAAATTTTCTGTATCGGAGTCATTTGCGGCGAGTATTATACCGTATTCAAATGCCTTTATAATGAGGGGATGATTAAATCTACTGAGAAGAAGATATTCATTATAAAAATCTTTTTTTTCCTGCTCGGGTGCATTGCCAGACAGGACCTTTAACGCGATCCTCGATTGTAATAATTCATCATGGCAGAGAAATACGCGGCTCCTCCCCTCGCCTATTTGGCTTACAATTTCATATCTGTAATTGAGCATGATGAAAAAATAGTTAAAGGCACAGAAAAACGCTAAATAAAACAGATCAGTCGCTCTTCCGGCTGAATTGAAGTATTGGAATGGGTTGGGAATGAAAGCTGATCATTCTAAGGTCAGAAGCCGTGCCTTTTCATAATCAGATACTTATCACCAAAGCTGACCGGCTGACTGAATTCATCAGCTTTAAGACGCTTTAATTCTTTCTGAATGTAATCCGGATAAAGATGGATATCGGTTTTTCCCACCTTGCCGCCTTGATCCCGTGTGGGATCAACAGAGTATTTTAAAGCAAGATCGCTAAAATCCCCGCCGTTTTTGAGAGCTTGATAAACTTCTGCCGCAATTTCAAGCGTCTCGCATAATATTTTAGAGAATGAGATAAAGAATGGTTCGCCAACTTCGATGCGGATATTCTGCCGGAGCCATATTCTGCCCGGAATATTATTTTTTACTGGTGGAGCGTACTTCCATCTCATAAGCGCATCGGCCGCCTTTTTATCCCATAAGGAATTACCGCTCGGCTTGAGCAGTTTAACTTCCCGAACGGTTCCATCCTCATTGATAAGCATAATCGCGGATATTTTGAAATAATCTCTGTAGATATCAAGCGGAATGGGAGGCAAAGGATATTTTTCAAGAAGTTCGAGCTGAAACCCGGCATTTTCATTCTGCTGAATACCGCTGCAGCTTATCAGAAATACAGAACAAATTAAGAGAGCAATATTTTTCATTTTACACCTCATTAGAAGGTTTATTGAATATTGTCTCAGCCAAACAAATGACGATGAATGTCGTTGAAAGAATATAACTAAGTTATTGCAGAATCACAGTACCAATTGAAGAGATTTTCTGACAGCTTGCCGTTAATTATGAAATTGAAAGCGGAGAGAAGGCAAGTTTCAAATATTTTGTCTTTCAAATCCAACAGGAGCGGATAGCAGAATTGCTTCAGCCCGGATGATTTTCCATTTGAATTTAATATTATAATTTTTATCTTAATCTGTAACTAAAATTCAGACTCGTCCGGTTACAAACAAATCGGGGACATATGAATACATGGCGTTTAAAATTTTTCGTCGCGTTTATATTTTTTATGGCGGCAGCATTGCTCTATTCTTTTTATCTACTTTATTTTTAAGATCAATCCATTACCGGCCGGGATAAGAGCAATTATTTTATGTTGCTCTTATCCTATTACTAATTTTGAAAGCGAATTGATTGCTCATCCTGAATAATTGGTTTGAATATTAGAGATTAATTAATAAGATTTACCCTGTAAAATCGGGGATGGGAAATGAACTCTCCAGACAAAAAAGGAAACAGCAGAGAATTCAATAATCATTTTTATTTGTTGATCCTATTTTTAACAATATGCGTGACGGGATGTTTCGAAAGTTATAATCCCGAAAGTAAAGTTATAGATCTCTCTAAATATCCCGGCATAGCCAAATACCGGTTTGATAAGATCGCGCTTTTACCGATGATTAAAGACGATACAACAGATACGGGAACGTTTTACTCCACAAATCATTTCATCAACAAGCTCACGGAGCGGTTTTCAAATCTCAGCGTTGATATTCCCGATATTAGCAGTATTACTTTTTCAGATCCCATGCTTATCCCGGGACTTATAAATTCGATTGAGAGGAATAGACATCTTGATATGAATGTTTTTAATAACAGTGAACTTGGCACATTACTCCTCCAAGAGAATTACGACGCAATTTTTCTGGGAACTGTAGAAAGCTGCTATGATCTTGAAAGCTTTGAAAAATTTGACTGGTCGCTTATCAATTTACGATTTGACCTTATTTATGTGAGAAATTGCTATTTCAATTACTACCTGATCTCGTTGGCAGACGGACGGGTGCTGTGGAGAGCCAGAATATTGGGGCAGGCAGTTTCACTTGTGAATCCTGATCTGAAAGGAAAAAACTACTATCCCCCTGTCGATTGCGCTGTCTCGAATGGAATAGATACGATGATGTACTATGTCCCAGATTTAACCGGCGGGAAGAAATAATCTGACTTACCCCTGAATTTATACTTCATTTTCATCATTGATCTTTTTGAAGTTCCTTATATTAATGATTAATTTCCATCATGATGGTGGATTTTTCCAAAGCGGTTCCATTTGTTATAATTTCACGGGAACAAAGCAATTTGCATAATCATTTCTAAAATATTCCGGAAGCGGACAAATGATTAGAGTGACTTTCCAATTATTACTGCCTATTCTGCTATTTTTTTTTGTGAATATCTACAGCCAATCTTCGTCCAATAATAAATCTCAGAAGGATGCGGAGAAATTATATAAGAGCGGAGTTTCTAAGTATGAATCCGGGCATTTTAACGGCGCTATGCAGGATCTGAATAGCGCAATCAAGTCTAATCCAAATTATGCCGAAGCTTATTATTACCGGGGCATAATCAAAGGTAAACTCGGGGGCTACAGGGATGCCATCAAAGATTTCAACAAAGCAATTGAGCTAAACGAAAATTTGGTGAAAGAGCTGATAAACAGGAGAAATGATAAAGATTTATTGCAGTATTACGATAATTTTTTAGAGGACAGCAACAGCGGAAGCGATGTTTATGCAAGAACTTATTACAGCAGCGGACTTGTTAAAAATGTGTTCAAGGATTACGAGGGAGCGATAGCGGATTTCAACCGTGTCATCGAAATTTATCCGCGATGGGGCAGCGCGTATGTAAACCGGGGCCTGTCACATTATTACTTAAGTAATAAAAAAAATGCCTGTGTGGACTGGAATCAAGCTCTGAGACTGGGACATGATCAGGCATCCGAATTAATTGAAAAGTTCTGTAAATAAACAGATTACCCCGCCCAAATCCGCAGCTTATTCAAATAATACTCAGGCTGTTTCCATAATTTAATTCTTCCGTATCTTCCTTTAACTCTTCATTTTTTTTCATTTTCTTCGATAATAAGGAAAATACTTACGACAACTTCGAAACTCGGGATACCTCAATGAAGATTATTGCATTAACTTTTTTTGCCGCGGTCATACTATTTTTTGCTGCACCGTCTCACACGATAAATTCCCAGACAATTGATACGGCAACAGTAAAAATCACATCCATTCAAGCGGGTAACCAAACGTTAGAAAAATCAGAATGGGGCAGTATATCAATCAAAAAAGATCTTCCCCTGTCTATTTCTTTTACAACTACATTTGCCGTGAACAAGCAGATCTTTTACAAAGTCTTTGTTGATGGAAATCTTATTTACCCAAATCTTTTGGCAAGCTCAATTACATTAAAAGATCTTAATACCGGAGCTCATATAATAAAGATTGTTCCTGCCGTTGCCCTGGGGAATGAAGGAATTCCATTGCTGATCCATTTTACTGTTACGGACAAACCTGTATCGCCCGTTCAACCCGTTGAGAGTAGTACTCCGGATTCCTTCTCGTTTTTAAATATTGAGTATATCGCGGGAGGAATAATCCTGATTCAATTTTTTGTGATTGTATTCTTATTTGTGCGGAGAACTCAAAATCCGAAGATATCTAAAAAAGAAAAAGCCGCAGATAAGACAGATGTTCATGATCAGATTTATCAGGAACTTGCGAGTCTGAAACAATCCCATACGCGGTTAAGCGAGGATCTTAAAGAACAGCAGGATATTAATGAGCATCTTCAAAAACAGTTAAAGGAAGTAAACGACAACATGCAGGATATGGAGAAAGCAAATCTCCACCTGTTTGAACAGAAGAAGAAACTTGAAGAAAGTAAAGCCAAACTGGAACTGCTCCACGAGCAGAAAGAGGAAATGTTTGCCATCGCGATACATGATATTAAAAATCCCGCGTCGGCAATACGGGGATATATTGAACTGCTTAATTCTTATGATCTTAACGCCACTGAACAGCACGATATCATGGTATCGCTTGTGGCATCTTCCGAAGATATTGTTAAGCGATCTCAGGATATGTGCACTATACTGGCTAAAGCTATGCCTGAGCCGAAACTCATCTTTTCAAGCCAGAACATTAACGAAATAATCGAGAATGTCTACGGGCAGAATGTGTCTTATTCGAAAGTAAAAAAAGTGCAACTGGTTAAGAAAATAGGCAAAGATTTACCCGATCTTAGTATAGACGCCGACAAAATTGAAGAGGCTCTGGATAACCTTGTGAACAACGCAATTAAATTCGCTCCTCAGGATTCTACTGTGGAAATTGTTAGTTATCTTAAAGAGGATACCGGGAAAACAGTTGTGGTTGAAGTGAAAGATAACGGAGTAGGATTAACCGACGATGATATGAAAAGAGCTTTTCAGAAAGGGGCGACGCTGAGCGCAAAACCTACCGGTCTGGAGAAAAGCTCCGGACTCGGATTGTGGATCGTTAAAAAGATAATTGATGAGCATAACGGCAAAATCTGGCTTAACAGTAAAGTGGGAGAAGGTACAACCTTTACGTTCGAACTACCGGTTGAGACGAAAGAATAAATAGTGAATTTTTTGACAGATTAATATGGCATGGAGGCCATTTTAATTACCTCATAATAAACCCTTGCAGTTTAATTACTTCAAGGGTTTTTCTTTATTGGCTCAAATTGGTGCTTAAGACAGTACATTCAACATAAATCCGCCGAAGACTATCTACCTTGTAATAACTTTTAGAACCCAAATGCCCCAAAATCTTTCGATTTCGATGCATTTTTGTGGAGGCAAGTCGATTATCCGGATTGAACTAATATCACAGAATTAATTGATTACACCAGTTCTTGGCCGGAAAAATAATATGCTCTTCGCAATTTAATTTTCCGAATGAAAATATTTTTTTAATTCATCGAGTAAATACTTATTAACAAAAGGTTTGGCAATAAACTTATTAGCGCCAGCAGTCATAGAAAGATCTCTGTCTTTATTAAACGCAAATGCACTTACAACAAATATAGGTGTATCTTTATACCGGTCCATTTTTCTTAAATCTATAATCAAATCGATTCCGTTTTTTTCGCTGTTCAAAGCAAGATCTATAAGGAACAAATCATAAGTTCCCTCATCAAGAGCAGAATAAAATTCCTCATCATTCCCGCATATTTTAACATCGTAATCAACGGATAGGATTTTTTCATAGGCAAGCTGATTAAGCCAATCATCCTCCACTACTAATAATTTATGCTTCTTATTCATATCCCATCTACTGTCCGATTGTGAACTCATCTATCCATTAATCAACGCAGTTCATCATTAAAGTAAATTGGCTTCCTATTCCTTTTTTGGATTCGACCTCTATGGCTATATTATTCAGATCGCAGTATTTTTTTACAAGTGAAAGACCAAGTCCGTTGCCCTCGTACCTTCTTGAGTATCCCCTGTCCTCCTGTGTAAAGGGGGAATACATCATCTTCATAAACTCTTCAGACATCCCTATTCCAGTATCATTGATAGTGACCAGAATTATTCTCCCATCCTCAATCTTTTCTACTTTAATTGTTATGCTCCCTTCATGAGTGAATTTAATAGAATTATCCATCAAATTCACAAATAATTGATAGACACTGTATGAATCCCCAAAAATTTTTGCTTCATTAACCTCCCGGATGAAATTGATTTCTAATCCCTTCCCCGAAATTAATATACCATAATCAATAAGAATTTTTTCTATAATCTCCTCTATCAATTTAATTTTTGTAAATTGGGGCTTATAAGAACCAACTTGCAATTCCGAAGAGTTCAATATCAAATCAACAGTTCTTATAAGCCTTCTTCCTGCAGAATCAATTCCATCAAAGAATTCTAGATGTTCCGGAGTTAAGTTTTCCTTCAGATCTTCTCTCAAAAGATTGGCTAAACTTATAACTCCATGCATAGGAGATCTTATTTCGTGTGACATCTGGGCAAGAAATTCGGTTTTGAGTTTTTCCGATTCCTCGGCTTTTAGTTTTGCATCTAATAATTCTTTCTCAGCCTTTTTACGTTTGGTGATATCAGAGGCTATCCCGATCAAAGCTACCGCTTTTTCGTTCTTGTCACGTATCACAGTTGTCGAAAGAGAGATCGGGAATTCCGAGCCGTCTTTCCTCCTATTAATCAATTCCCCTGCCCATCCGCCTCTTATGGTCGTGGGTAATATTTCAGCGCCTATTTCCTGCGGGATGTATTTAGGACGGACTATTTCCATTTGTTTACCAATAAGTTCATCTTCACTGAATCCATAAGTTTTTGTGAAAGCCGCATTAATGAAGAGAATTTTATCGTGCATGTCCGTTATGCTGACGCATTCATTAACACTTCTAAGGGCATTCGCCAACAGATTTATTTCATTCTCCGTAAGTTTCCTCTCAGTGATATTCCGTATAATTCCGGTGAAAAAAACTCCTTTTGAAGTTGACCATTGTGCAACTGATAATTCAATTGGAAATTCAATACCGTCTTTATTTATTCCTGTCAGCTCAACTGTTTGTCCTATTAATTTCGGTTCACCCATGTTTGATAAAGTTCCAATGCCCGTAAAGTTTTCATCAACATATATTGGGGGAATTATTTTTGTTAAATCGTTTCCAACGATCTCATCAGAAGTATAGCCGAATATTTTTTCGGCTCCCAGATTCCAGTCTGTAATAATTCCTTTATGGTCTGCAGTTATTATGGCATCATTGGCGGAGTTCGTTATTGATCTGAATCTTTCCTCACTTTCCCGCAATACCTGCTCCGCCTTCTTAAGCGCTGAGATGTCTACAATATACCCTCTCAACTGAACGAGAACATCTTTTGCATCAAAAATACCTGTAGCATGAATTAGAGCATTGATTACATTATTATCCTTTGTAATAAAATCCATCTCAAGATTTTCAACTCTTCTGTCTGTTCTTACCTTCTCTATTAATATTTCTCTGCCTTCTGGATTTTTAAACAACCGTCTAATATTGATATTCTCGAGTTGAATATCTTTTTCGTATCCAAAAAGATTATAAAATGCGTTGTTGCAGTTCAGCAGTTTTCCTTCAATATCCGCGACATAATCAGCTGATATATCATTTTCGAAATAATCTTTCAATTCATCACGGCTTTTAAGGAGTTCGGCCTCACTAATTCTACGTATTCTCTCGGTTTCAGCGAACTCCAGGGCAAAGCCGATATCACCGGCCATTTCATCCAGAAGGTGCTGTTCATCTTTGCGGAAATAGTTGTGCCCGGCTGCAAAAATATTGAAAGTGCCGACCGGCTTTCCGAAGACAATAATCGGAAAGGATGCCGAAGATCCGCATCCTTTTAGATACGGCTCCATCTTGAATTTTGAAAGCTGTGAGTGATGTTCCAGGTCCTCGATGATATAATGTTTTGAGGTTTTAAAAGCCATATTGCTTATAAAATGGCAGTGTTCGCATTTTGAAATATTTTTCTCGGCTGATTCCCCATGCATGGCTTCAATGCCTGCTGTTGCGGCAACTTCCATTTCTCCGGATTCACGGTTCAACATTCCAATCCATGCAATTTTGAATTTTCCGTCCACCACAGCCGTTCTGCATATTTCATTGAAAAGTTTGCTGTTGTCTTTAATCCGTACAATTGCCTGATTTGTATTGCTTAAGACGGCATAGACACTATTGAGACGTATAATTTCCTGTTTCGCCTCCCATTCTTTAGTTTGATCTTTGAACGCGAGCACGACGCCTATTGTCTCTCCCGTTTCGTTCTTTATCGGTGCGCCGCTATCTGCTATATGAAATTCTTTTCCCTCCCTTGAAACCAGAATTGTATGGTTGGATAACCCTACAACACGTCCTTTTCTTAATACTTTTTCAACCGGGTTCTGAATTACATCACCCGATTCTTCGTTAATAATGCTGAAAACTTCTTTAAGAAGATGGTCTTTTGATTCGTAAAGATTCCAGCCGGTTAATTTTTCGGCTACAGGATTCATGAATTGGATGTATCCTTTTCTATCGGTAGTTATTACACCATCGCCTATACTGCGGAGAATAGTTTCAAATTCTGCCTGTGTCTCCCATAATTTTTTATAAAGAATACTCTGGCGCGTCTGATAGATCCATGTTAAACCGAATGCCGCGGTTACTATTAATATAAAAACAAAAAGAGCGATTACAATTCCACGGTAATTCAGTTCAGAAAATATCTCATCGGTATCCATCTTTGATACTATAAACCAGCGTGTATTCGGGATTGAGCTGAGGTAAGAGATTACATCTACGTTTCTGTAGTCCTTTCCATAAAATATTCCCGTAACACCCCGGACTGCCTGTGCCGCCGGAAGATCATTATTGGATAACTCCCCTGCAAGTTTTAAAGCAGTGTTTTTTTTGTGTCTCAATTCATTAAGAAAAAGGATTTTATTTCCCTCTTTCCTTATTAGTAATGTTTCCGCTGTCCTGCTAGGCGTTGGCCATGATTGTATACGCGGATAGATATAATTTTCTGGATCTACCCGGAGTACAATAGCTGCGACAACTCTGTTTTTTTCATCTATCAGAGGTGTAACTATATCATAGTGAATTTTATTTTCCGTTCTGCAGAAATAAAATCCGGTGAATTCTGGACGGCTGTTTTTCACTGATTCAATTATTTTCGCGCTTGTCGTGGAATCAAAATTAGACATACTCGAACCGGAGGACAGCAAAAGTTTACCCGCTGTAGATGATAAAAAAACTGATCTGTACTCATCATATACATGTTGCTTTGAGAGAAGATCCTCCACATCAGATGTAAGCTTCAAATCCGTTTTATTCCGCAGCCACTCTTTAATTGTCTTGACCACAAGGCGCGATTTTGAAAGAACCATGGCATCCGTCATCCTCTCTTTATGCCATTGTACGAACTGATCTATTTTTAAATCAGCTATTGCCTTTAGATCATTTTCTTTATCTGTTCTCAGCCGCTGCGCGGAATAATTATAATAAAGATATCCGCCCGAAATGAAAAGTAGACCGATAAAAATAGATAGAAAAAGGATATGGATTTTTTTAGAAAGAAACTGTTCGCCCCGGTTTTTCATCTGTGTTTTTCTCTTTTTCTACATTAATTGAATCAATTACTTAATCCAAGAAATAGCAGCGGTATAATATATCTACGTGAACACTCATTAGCTAATTATTTTTCCATCGAAAATCGCTAAAAACTAGAAGTATCGGTTCGTGTAAGTTTAGGTTTCAGAGAGGATGAAGTGTAGTGAGTGTTACTAATTAGTTATTTACTAATTCAATACCACAATATACCGTTACGAGTTAAAGGAATGGTCATACCAAGGTAAAACGAATCATGAATCCCTTAAATGAAGATTAAAATCAAAGTAAGCATTTGTTCGCTTGACATACATTATCTTCTACAAAATAAATTAATAAAGATATTTGATAATATGACCCCAATTCAAAATTTTCTAAAAGTGTCCACTTTATTATATACTTCAGTTTCTAACTCAGCCAATTTTTCTTTAATTCACAAAACCCTAGCAACTACAAAAGTCACAAGGGTTTAAGGTAGTGGGCCCCGATAAGTTCCGGTAAATCGGAGATATCGTGATAAAAGCGAATGGTCCCGCTTTCGGCTATCGCCTTTGCGGGATATCGGCGTCAAAGCGCTTCCAATTCGTATCGAACTTATTTAAAAAATAAAAAAGCCTTGAATTTCTTCAAGGCTTTCTTGTGGGGGCTAATGGATTCGAACCAATGACCCTCTGCTTGTAAGGCAGATGCTCTGAACCAACTGAGCTAAGCCCCCGTAGGCTTTAATCAATAAAAAATATCAAAATTTGAGTGTCAATTATAAAACATTTGCCGCATAGTTACAACAGCATTAAAAAAATATTTGAGCGGGTGACGGGACTCCTCCGAGGGAGTGTCTTCGGCAGAGCCCGCGACTCAAAATAATAAGAATTTTGAGCGGGTGACGGGACTCGAACCCGCGACAACCGGCTTGGGAAGCCGATACTCTACCAACTGAGTTACACCCGCATCATTATAGGGACAAAATTATAACCGTATGAAGACTTTAGCAAGAATTATTTATTTTATAATTCAATAAAATAAATTCTATGAGCAAACAGCAAAATAAAAAAGTACTGATTACAGAACTGATAATTCTTGTTACGCTGCTTATAATCAGCTTTTTACTCTGGGATACATATTTTGTCTATCCTATTAAACTATGTGCCGTTCTTCTTCATGAGTTAAGCCATGCTGTAGCCGGGATAGTGAGCGGCGGTGCAATTGTAGAAATGAATATCGGCTTCGATCTGGGAGGAAAATGTGTAATAGAGGGGGGAAATACAATTCTCATTGCTTCAGCTGGTTATCTTGGCAGTCTATTTTTAGGATTGATATTATTCATCTCCCCCAATAATAAAAAGACTGGGTTCTGGGTAATTAATTTGATTTCCGCAACAATATTTCTGTTATCAGTTTTTACGGCATCAAATACTGTTTTTATAATTCTTGCTCTTTTATTATCGTCGCTTCTGACCGCATCTTCTTTCTATATGAAGATTCCAATTGTAACTATATTTATACGCGCCTTTGGATTAATAAGCTGCGTATACGTTCTTTTCGATATTAAAGAGGATATTCTTTCAAATAACTATCAGATCTCGGATGCTTCGATTCTTTCGGGTATGATAGATTTACCCGCGGCTATTATCGGAATATCATGGGGAATCATCTCTATTGCGGCAATTTATTTTGCTATGAGGGTCAGTTACAAAAATTGAATTACTTTTGTTCTGCAGGATTAATTTCACCGGCGCTTTCATCCTTCACAAAACTTAAAATTCCAAGTCCCACCACAAAAAATACGCAAATTGTTAAAATGGCAAATCTCTGTTCTCCGGTTATATAACTCACGTAGCCGAAAACAAGCGGTCCCAATATTGCCGAACTCTTTCCGAAGAGCGAATAAAATCCGAAAAATTCCGTTTTCCGGTCAAAAGGAGTCAAACGCGACATAAGACTTCTGCTCGTAGACTGAGTTGCGCCCATTACACTTCCCGCAAACAATCCCACTATATAGAAACACATCCTGGACGTCTGCCCTGCATCAGTATTAAATACTTTTGCCAGGTGCTGAATAACAAAACTGTTCGTATCACTTGAGGCAAACGCAAAAAGTATTGTAATTATCCAAATAATGAGTGAAAGTACTAGAGAATTTTTCTGTCCAAACGAATCCGCAAGCAGTCCGAATACCAGTGAACCTATAATAGCAGTAGTCTGAACTATCAAAAAGAAAACAATCAGTTCACTCATAGTAAAATGAAGAGTGGTGCTGGCATAGTTTCCGGAAAAAAATATTATAGTGTTTACACCTTCGATATAAAAGAAAAACGCCAGCAGGAAGAGAGAAAGGTTTTTATAATTTTTAAGATGCGTTATTGTATTGAATACACGCTTTATACCGATTTTAATAAAGGGTTCTTTCTTTGCAATCTTTGTACGGTTATCTTTAATAAAAATGAAAAGTGGAATGGCAAACACAAAAAATACAAGCGCCGATAAAGGAAATGTTTCTTTTATCATATTCATTTCTATAAAAGGGTAAACCAATGCAAGAGTTGTCAGGGAACCAAGGTATCCCATGGCAAACCCGTAACCGCTGACGCGTCCGTAATTTTTAGGAGCCGTTATTTCAGGAAGGAAGGAATCGTAGAAAACAAGTCCGGCCTCAAATCCTACATTGGCCAATATGAAAAGAGTCAGCCCGAGAAAAATATCTCCTTTATTGATAAAGTAAAGAAGTGAGGTTGATATAATGCAGGCTAATGTGAAGAAAAGAAGAAATCTTTTTTTACCGGCTGAATAATCCGCAATTGCACCAAGTACCGGTGATATCAAAGCAGTAATGAGCATCGAGATACTTGTCCCGATACTCCAGTAGAAATCGCCAATTGCCTCTCCCCCAACGACCGTCTGTTTGAAGTAAACAGCATAAAGAAATGTTACAACGACAATTGAATAAGAAGTATTTGCAAAATCAAAAAGAGTCCAGATAAAAATCCTGAACTTTCCTTCTGACTTGTTACTCGATGGATTTTTTTGGAAGGGATTCTTCAATAAGTCCTCTGCCGCTTTTATTCAGCGTACCTTCTTTTTTAAGATCGGATAAAATAGCGTCGAGAATACCGTTTATAAATTTACCGCTGTTGGCAGTTGAATAATCTTTTGCAATATCGATTACTTCGTTAATAGAAACTTTAGGCGGAATTTCAGGGAAAAAATATAATTCGGCGATTCCGATTCTAATCAGAATGCGGTCGATAAGAGCTATCCTTTCCATCTCCCAGTTTTCAACCCGTGTCCGTATCAGATCATCCAAAACTTTTCTGCTACCCACAACTTTATTGATAAGCTGCTTGGCAAAATTAATATCATTTTCATTGCTGACATCCGATAAAATTCCGTTTGTCAGAACGGTTAAACCTTCGCCATTAAATTCATACGCATAAAGAACTTGCAGAACTTTTTCCCGTATTTCTCTTCTATTCGATTTTTTCATCGTATTCAACAAAATTTCAAAAATTTGATGCTCAATCTACATGCTTAATTACAAAAAACAAAAAAATGACTCTCATTAATTAGCTTACTACCGACTTAAATATCATTTTGAAATGGGATTTACATTGGAGGAATATATCTTCCTAATTCCGCCAATCTGAGCCAGTCTCTCCTCTGCAATCGTATTTGATGAAACATGCGTCGGCAGTTTTTGTTCATCAGAAATCTTGATAATCCGGCTCAAGATTTCATAAATTCCTTCTGCCTGCTTCATAGCTCTATCCTGCCTGTATCCCTCCAATTCATTTGCCACATTTATTAAACCTCCGGCATTTATGACATAATCGGGAGCATACAAAATATTCTTATCCAGGAGCATTTGTCCGTGCCTATCCTCATCTTCGAGCTGATTATTTGCTCCCCCGGCAATAATCGCCGCCTTAATTCTCGGAATAGTAGTGTTATTTATTATTGCCCCAAGTGCGTTGGGTGAAAAAATATCAACATCGAGGTCATATATCTCTTCGGGCCTAACTACATGCGCTTTAACAGTTTCCAGCACCCGTTTAATCTTATTTTCATTAATATCTGTTATAAATATTTCCGCTCCTTCCATGAATAAATGCTCGCAAAGATTTCGGGCTACTTGTCCCGCACCCTGGATTGCAATTTTCTTTCCGTGGAGAGAATCAGATCCCCATTTTGCATTGGCGCAGGCTTTCATCCCGACATATACACCATATGAAGTAACAGGCGAGGGATCACCCGAACCGCCAAGTGCTTTAGAGATTCCCGTAACGTATTTGGTTTCCATTCTTACATATTCCATGTCGCGAACACTTGTACCCACATCTTCAGCAGTTATGTATCTTCCTCCAAGCCCGTCAACAAATTTTCCGAAAGTTCTGAAGAGAAGTTCGTTTTTCTGAGTTGATGAATCCCCTATTATAACTGCTTTTCCCCCTCCCAGATTCAATCCTGATACAGCTGCCTTGTAGGTCATTCCCCGCGATAATCTAAGTACATCATTTATTGCTTGATCGGCAGATTCGTAGTTCCACATACGCGTTCCGCCGAGCGCGGGGCCTAGAGTTGTATTATGAATAGCAATGATAGCTTTCAAACCAGATTCAGCGTTAGAGCAAAACACAACCTGTTCATGTCCGTATTTCTCCATGCTCTCGAAATATTCCATTACTTCTCCATTTTAATTTTGAATATCAAATATATCTAAGTAGCAAAAAACCAAAATAAAAGTAAAGCTACACATTCACGGGTCCTGTAAAAAATCGTCTTGTCCAAAGACATTGAATAATCTGATGAAACCCCGATAACATTCACATTAAAGAATTTTGAAATTTCAACAATTCTGGTAAGATGAAATCCGTCAGAAATAATAACAATCGGTTTTTGATCTGCGGAGCTCCAGTATTCGTTATAAAGAAACTTTATCTGCGAGGTAGTTGTTGATGATTCCGTTTCAAGACGCAAATTTTTTATTGGCACATTAAGATTTCTAAGATACTTATAGGCCGCCTCCGATTCGCTTATTTCGCCCGGCGCGTTTCCGCCCGTAAGAATAATCTGTTTGATCAATCCCTTTTTATAAAGATCAAATGCTTTTCTGATCCGCGCTTCGAAAATCGGGCTGGGCTTTCCTTTACTCCAGACTGCGGCTCCGGGAACGCAGCCGTAATAGTGGTAAGAATTTGCAATTTTATTTTCATTAAAATTCCTGACATTCCATACATAAAACAGAGCAAAGACAAGAAGAAGTCCAATAACCGCGGCGGTCCTAACTAAAGTTCTGATCTCAAAAAGATTTTCCTGGCCGTATATCAATCCCCAAATAAAGATCAGTGAGTATAAACTTATGAACCCTCCCGAGATGAATAAAAAACCAGTATATACTTTCTTAACGGGAAAATTAAAAATAAAACCTTTTGGATTGATCAAATCGAATTTGGCGATGGATAAAATAAGGGCAAATGAAATAATTACAAGAATCTGCAATGAAATAAGAAAGGTAAATCTTCTTCTGTCAATATTTTTTTTCTGAAAATGAAGAATGCCAATACCAAGCAGCAGAAACCCCGTCACAAAGAGGTTTATCAGATTTCCGATGTAGTCAATCCGGAATTCATCGATCGTCAATCCATTCAAATAATATTTCGAAAGAAAGAGAATAATCAGATTGAGCAAGGACAGCAATGAAAGGATAACAAAATACTCACTATTTTTTTTAAGGATTTTCAATACTATTCCTAAATTTTTTCTGAAACCGGATTGATCAAAACATTCATGGATTTGCCTTCTGCGGCGGAAAACACTATAGAATTAATTTTAAATATTTCACTTATATTTTTCTTATTTAAGATATCAGATTTTTCCCCATAAAGAACAATTCTGCCGTGATTCATCAGCGCGATTTTTTTTGAATAAATTCCAACGAGATTAAGATCATGAGAAACTGTTACGACTGTAATCCCCTCATCGTTAAGCTTTTTTAACAGATCAAAAATCATTATCTGATGCTGCAGATCAAGATGAGCATTAGGTTCATCCAGCAGAATTATTTGAGCTTTTTGCGCCAGCGCACGAGCAATAAAAACACGCTGCGCCTCGCCGCCGGACAATTCATTAATCCCTTTTTTTCTGAGATCCCCTATCTGCATCACTTCAATAGCCTGATCTACAATAGTCCTGTCCTCAGAGGTCTCAAATCCCATCATGTTGAGATACGGGGTGCGTCCCATTAAAACAATCTCGTAGACAGAAAAAGGGAAATATGTGAAATTTTTCTGCGGAACAAATGCGATTTTTTTTGCTACCTCATTTCTTCGTAATTCATTTAAATTTTTTCCTTCGATAATGATATGCCCGGAAGTAAAGTCTATAAGATTAGCAATTAATTTGAGCAGAGTGGATTTGCCGCATCCATTAGGTCCGAGCAGACTTACAAAATCTCCGTTTCCGATTGTCCATTCGGGTATTTCAATGCGGAATGCCGGTATCGCGTTTCCACTTTTGTAAGAGAACTCAAGGTTTCTGATCTCAATCTCGTTCAATTTTGTTTCCAAGAGCTATATTTTAAAATTATGATCATAAATATCGTAATAACTGCCGTTAAATTTCGATTTACGCATCAAATATAGAGAGAATTCAATTCGATTGGTATGGCGAAAAAAGAAATCAAGATTTAAATAAAAGATGAAATTTATTTTTGATCAGACAGCTGATTTTTCCTGATTATCAATTGTTCTGCCCTTTAGAAAGAGATAAACGATAGTAATTCCGAAAATGCCGCCGATCGAATCAGCAAGCCAATCGTATATATCACAAATTCTTCCCGGCACAAATAACTGATGGAGTTCATCAACGGCGCCATAAGCAAGTATGAAGATAAATGCGAAAAGAAATGCTTTTGACCTGAGTAAAGTGAATTTCTTTTGGAAATAAAGAGCAAGTGTCAAAAGAAATGCAAGCAGACCGTAAGCAATAAAATGTTCTATCTTATCCTGATTTTGGAACAGTATCGGCATCTTTTCGGCCGGAATTGTCGTGAGTACAAATAATGTGATCCAATAGAGGATAAGAGGAATGTACACAAAATACAAAGTGTACGAACTAAGATAATTATATAAAAGATTTGAGAATGAATTTGATCGCATTTGGTATTTCTTCAATTAAGTCCTCTGATGTATAACCGTATTCGGTCTTCTCGTCAAGAAGGAGATCCGCGGCCAGGCTATGGATATAAACTGCGCTGATTAGTGTTTCTTCAATTTCCTCTGCCTGCGCAAGGAAGGCGGAAATAATTCCGGTGAGAACATCACCAGAACCGAATTTAGCCAGGCCGGGATTACCCGCACTGTTGATAAAGGATTCGCCGGACGGATTGAATATAATTGTTGGTGCGCCTTTGAGAACCAGGTAGCATCCGTTTTCCGAACAAAAATCCTTGCCATATTTTAACAGATTTCTTTCCAGCTCTTCGAGCTCAAGTCCCGACATATCCGCAAATTCTTTATGGTGCGGAGTTAACACTTTATTTTTTAAATTCAGTTTTTTATACTCTTCATTTCCAAGAGCGTGGATTGCGTCGGCATCAATAACAAACCTTTTGCTCTTATGTGCCCTCAGTATTTCAATTACTGCATTTTTTGTCGACTCATCCCGCGATAATCCGGGACCTATTGCAACAACATTTGCCCAGTTAATTTTTTCTTCAAGTTCCTTTAAGTTTTCTTCGCTAAGAAATTCTTTTCCGTTATCCCCGTATGCAAGAACTGTTGCGCTGTTTAATTTCTGATGTGCAAGAATTTTAATGGAATCAGGAAAAGCCAGAACCGAAGAGCCGGCCCCGCATTTTAGCACTGTATTTGCGGTAAGAAAGGAAGCGCCGGGCAGATTGCCGCTTCCCGCAATTACAAATACCTTTCCGGCAGAATATTTGTGCTGATCTAAACTTTTAACCGGCAGACCAAAATAAGCGTCTTCGGGTTCAATGAGATAATCTGTGATATCAAGTTTATTGTAATATTCGCTGCCTATACCAATAGAACCCTTCGAAATCTGTCCGCAGTGTGTATAGCCTTTTCCATAAAATAATCCGGTCTTGTACTCGGAGAGGGTAACCGTAAGATCGGCTTTAAAGATTAAATCACCGCTTGAATTTTCAAGATCCAGACCGGTAGGAAGATCAACCGCAACTTTGAAGGCTGATGACAGGTTTAATTTTTCAACGATGTCTTTGTATGGTTCTGTTAGGTCGCCCCTGCTGCCTGTGCCAAGCATAGCGTCAATAATTAATGAACATTCATCAAAACCAGACAGATCTTTTATGCTTTCGTAAACAGATAACTTTGATTTGGTATATTCAGCAATTAGTTTTTTGAGAATCCTGAAGTTTACTAACGCGTCACCTTTCAGCTCATCTTCACCGCCGAGAGAGATAATATTTACATCATAGCCATTAATAATAAAATGACGTGCAACCGCGAATCCATCTCCGCCGTTATTTCCTTTTCCGCATACAATTCCGACATATTTATTTTCCAGAAAATCATCAACAACTGATATTATTTCAGAGAACAGACTTCTCGCAGCATTTTCCATAAGAATTACGCCGGGCATTCCGAGCGAGTTAATAGCATAATTATCGGCATCTCTGACATGCTGGGATGAATAAAGCGGTATCATAATGCACTCCGGGAAGATTTTCCGATCTTAAAATAAGAAAGAAATTGATTACTTGGAACCAAACCATCCGATTGAAATAGGCAATAAGTCCTGTAATCATCTACAATATTTCATTTCCATGAGTATTGTGTTAGATTGATAATAATAAATTATTTATTCAACATTGATTTTATATATATCGAATCATTACATTAAATTTATCATGGATATTTTACAAAGTATTGAAATAATGAAATCGCTTGCTGATACTTCCCGGCCTCAATTTTTAAATTCACTTATGGATCAACCCCGGTACATTGTACCATAAAAGGGCTTTTGATTGAAGGAGGGATTATGAAAATAGAAAAACAAATTTATTTGTTAATTCAAAAAAGAAATTAAGCGAATAAAATGATCGACAAAAAAGAGTTCAAACGGAAATACAAGGAAACTTTACCCCCGATGGGTATATATCAGATAAAAAACCTGGCAAATGGTAAAATATTCATCGGCAACAGTAAGGACCTTCACGGCAAATCAAATAGTTTCAGGTTTCAGCTTGATGCAGGACTCCATTTAAATTCTGAATTGCAAAAAGACTATTCAAAATTTGGCGGAGAGAATTTCACGTTTGAAATACTGGACAGGCTGGAGCCGAAAGTGGATCTTTCTTTTAACTATAACGATGATTTGACCACTCTTGAAGAGTTATGGCTGGAAAAGATGCAGCCTTACGGGGAGAACGGATACAATAAACAAAAAAAATGAAAGACTGATTAGTGCATTGCCGACAAGATTACGTTCATTAATGTATCGGGGAAAATTCCGAATACCAGAATTAACAGTGCCGTTATAAAAACGGCAGTGAGACTATATGCGGAAACCTCTATTTTGAAATCTTCAATTGCATCGCGGAAATACATGAACACCACAACACGAATGTAGAAATAAACACTTATCACACTTGACAGCACGCCGAGAATAGCAAGCCATGTCATGTGGCTCTCAATCGCAGAGATGAATACGTAATACTTTCCGAAGAAACCCGCAAGCGGAGGAATGCCGGCCAGAGCGAACATGAACAAGGCCATCGCAGCCGCGAGAATAGGGTTTTTCGAACTCAACCCTGCGAAAGAATTTAATTCGGTTCGTGAATCATTCTCCCCTTCCACAATAGAGATAACTGTGAACGCGCCGATATTCATAAACGTATATGCGGCAAGATAGAAAATAATTCCCGCCATACTAAAAGTATTTCCAGCGGCAAGGCCTATTGCCATATAACCAGCGTGTGAAATCGAAGAATAAGCCAGCATTCGCTTCAGATTAGTCTGGGAAATGGCTACTATGCTTCCAAAGAGCATCGAAAGCGATGCAATAGCTGCAAAGTACGGCCTGAAAACATTAAAGGCATTAAAACTAAGTACGGCGGATAGAACGATCAGGAGAACGCTGAATGCAGCTGTTTTACCGGTTGTGGACATTAAGGATGTGACGGTTGTAGCAGAACCCTGATATACATCCGGTACCCACATGTGGAATGGCACCGCTGCAATTTTAAAACTGAATCCGATCAGGAAAAACATAAAACCGAGAATAAAAATTATATTTGAAGAATAAGTTCCAAAATTTTCAATAAGATTCTGGATGCTTGTAGATCCTGCCGCGCCGTAAATCAAAGCTATTCCATAAACAATAAATCCGGTGGCAAATGCGCCAAGCAAAAAGTATTTCATCGAAGCTTCGTTGGAGGAAAGTTTTTTACGGTTGATTCCCGCAAGAACATAAAAACAGATGGACATCAATTCAAGTCCCATAAATATCATTAGAATATCTTTGGCACCGGACATAACCATCATCCCAAGGACTGACGACTGAATCAGGATATAATACTCCCCATAAGAAGTACCATACTTCTTCAGATAATCCATGGATGACAGTACTACAAGCGCGGCGCCGATATTAAAGATAAAATTGAAGATAGCAGGTTTCCCTCCTACTTCAAGCATTCCGCCGAATAAAACGAAATTCTGATCGATATAGTAAACTGAATAAAATGCAGTAAAAGTGAATATCAAGATTGAAAACCAGGGAAGAATCCGTACGCTCTTCTTACTTGAAATCTCAAGAATCACAGAAAGGATAATTCCCGCCGCAATTATCAGCAGGGGCATAAGCAAAAAGTATTCGTAATTATTTTGTGGCATATTTTATTCTGTAACCAGTTTACTTTAAAAGATCAATTGTGAACGATCCAACCTGCTGCAAAATTGATTTCGTTGAAAGTTCAGTAAGATTTAAAAATGTGTTCGGGTAAATTCCAATCCATACAATAAAAATGAAAATGGGAGCAATAACAATCATCTCCCGTAAATTCATATCAGTTAATTCATCTTTCAGTTCATCGTTTGTCACCGGTCCGAATACTACACGCTGATACATCCATAAGAGATATACTGCGGCTAAAATCACTCCGCTTGCGGCAAAAATTGTAAACCACCAGTTGTTAAATACAGGCGACTTAAATGAGCCGATGAGAATTAAAAACTCACCTATAAATCCGTTTAGTCCGGGCAGACCGACTGACGAAAGCAATGCAATCATCAGAACAACAGAATAGAGAGGGACAAGTTTCGCAATTCCGCCGTAGAAGGCAATGTCCCGCCGGTGTGTTCTTTCGTATAAAACTCCGACCAAAAGGAACAGCGCGCCTGTGGATAGTCCGTGATTGATCATCTGTATAACTGCACCCTGAACTGATTCGACCGTCATCGCAAAAATTCCAAGCACAACAAATCCAAGGTGGGATACGGAAGAGTAAGCAACCAGTTTTTTCATATCCGTCTGAACCATTGAGACAAGTGCGCCGTAAATTATACCAATTACCGCAAGTATAGAAATAACAGGGGCAAAATGAACTGCGGACTGAGGGAATAAGGGCAGACAGAATCTGACGAGGCCGTAAGTTCCCATCTTCAGAAGCACTCCGGCAAGTATAACCGAACCTGCTGTAGGCGCTTCAACGTGAGCATCCGGAAGCCATGTATGAAGCGGAAATAGAGGAACCTTTATCGCAAAACTCAGAAAGAAGGCGCCGAACATCCAGCCCTGAATATCATGAGGTACAGTAGGACCGACTTTATAAAGTTCAAGCAAATTGGTAGTAAAATATCCAAGCGTATCTGAAGCATAAACAGCGAGCCAAATGATGGCTACGAGCATCAGCAGACTACCAAGCATAGTGAAAATGAAAAACTTTACGGCGGCATAAATTCTTCTTTCGCCTCCCCAGACACCGATAATAAAATACATCGGGATGAGCATCGCTTCCCAGAAGATGTAGAAAAGAAAAATATCGAGGGAGATAAAAACGCCGAGCATCCCGACTTCAAGAAAGAGCATGGAGAAGGTAAACATCTTCACATTTTTTTCGATTGCCTTCCAGGTGGAAAGAAGAGTAAGCGGAGTTAAAAATGTTGTAAGAAGTACTAAAAGCAAGGAAATGCCGTCGACACCGACATGGTAGCTGATATTCAAACTTTTAATCCAGATAACCTGATGAATAAACTGGAACTGCGGATTATTCTGATTAAATCCAAAATAGATTATCAGAGAGATAACAAACGCCGCCAATGAGACGGCGATTCCGAACCAGCGGATTAATTCTTTCTGTTCTTTTTTAAAGAAAAGAACCAGAACACCCCCGATAATCGGAGTTAGCAGCAGGTATGTTAAAAGCAAGTTTTGTGTCATATTATTTTATTTTTTTTGCCCTCTTTGCTTAGAACCATTTCTCGCAAAGGCGCAAAGACAGCTAAGCATTAAAGACTCAATATTAACCACAATAGAGTTAAAGCAATTCCAATCATCATAACAACGGCATAGGATTGGGTGATGCCTGTTTGAACTTTTCTGAGAATCCCGGACCCTGATTCCACCACGCCGGCAAGTCCATTTACGATTCCGTCTATTAATTTAACATCAAAGATTTTCCACAAAAACTTTTCACTACCCTTCTCAATCGGCTGTACCACAGTTGCTTCATACAATTCATCAACATAATATTTGTTAAAAAGTAATTTATAAATGCTTTTGAATTTAGAAGATACATTTTCCGCAATCTTCGGATTTTTTGTATAAACATGAAGCGCGAAATAGATGGCGCTCAACGCGGCCGCAACCGAAACAGTCATCAATAAAATTTCTTCGAGATGGGTATGAGAACCAAACAGGGCAAGCTTCGCCATCGCCGGTGCGTAAATCGGTTCAAGCCATCCTTCCAAAAGATTTCCGTGTTCTCCGGCAAACACCTTAGGAAGTCCTACATACCCTCCAACAACAGACAAAAACGCAAGAATCATTAACGGAACAGTCATTAAAGAAGGCGATTCGTGAGGATGCACGTGGTGGTGATCGAATCTTTCTTTACCGTAAAATGTAAGAGATACTAGTCTGAACATATAAAACGCAGTCAGCATAGCAGTGATTGCGCCTATAATCCAAAAAACAAATCCGCCGTTTGCATACGCACTCCACAAAATTTCATCCTTGCTGAAAAACCCCGAGAGACCCGGAACTCCGGATATTGCAAGTGTAGCTATGAAAAATGTGATATATGTTTTAGGCATATATTTTTTCAATCCGCCGTATTTCTGGATATTCTGTTCATCATGCATTCCATGAATTACAGATCCGGCACCAAGGAATAAAAGAGCTTTAAAAAAGGCATGTGTCATTACGTGAAAAATAGACACACCAAACGCGCCGACACCCGCAGCGAGAAACATATATCCCAACTGGCTCACAGTTGAATAGGCGAGTACTTTTTTAATATCATTCTGAACCAATCCAATCGTTGCTGCCATTAAGGCAGTCAATAAACCTATAACGGCAACAACCGTCATGATAACGGGTGCCGAGGCAAAAATTATCGAAGCTCGCGATACCATATAAACACCCGCCGTTACCATTGTAGCCGCATGAATTAACGCGGACACGGGGGTAGGACCGGCCATTGCATCGGGCAGCCAGACAAATAAAGGTATCTGCGCTGATTTACCCGTCGCGCCGATAAATAAAAACAATGCGATAAGACCAAATGTTGA
>PGYS01000027.1 GCA_002839795.1 Ignavibacteriae bacterium HGW-Ignavibacteriae-3
TCAATAACCGCGCTAATTCATTCGCTAACTTTTTATCAGATGAACTCAAGATTAAAAAGGGCGACCGCATTGCTGTTTACTCAAAGAACCGCGCGGAATATGTACTGTTGTTCAGCGCATGCGTAAAAACAGGGGCAATACTGGTTCCCCTTAATTTCAGGCTTACTCCGCGCGAACTTGATATACTATTACTTGACGCAGACCCCACACTTTTTATTTATGAATCTGAATATCAAAAAGAAGTAGAGAAACTCGAAACCCTTTCAAAAATTCCGATTAAAAAAGAAATTGTAGAGATAACCCCTTTTCTGACTCAACCAACAGCTAATCACAATGTATTTTTAACCGGCCATGATCAGGAAGATACAGTAATGATTCTCTACACGGCAGGCACTACGGGACTTTCAAAAGGGGCAATCATAAATCATGGAATGCTATTCTGGAATTCTATAAATACCGCATTGCGCCTGGATTTAACAACGGGAGATCATACTCAAAGCTTCGCGCCGTTTTTTCATACCGGCGGATGGAATGTTTTATTTACGCCTTTTCTTCATCACGGGGCATCGCATACTCTCCTTACAAAATTTGATGCGGAACTTATACTTCAATTAATGGAGAAAGAGCGGGCAACAATTCTTTTTGGCGTACCCACCATGCTGCAGATGATGGCAGACTCTCCTCTATTCAAAAAAGTTGATTTGTCATCTGTCCGGTACGCAATAGTCGGCGGCGCACCCATGCCGATTCCTCTGATTAATACCTGGCATGAAAAGGGCGTCTATATCCGGCAGGGATACGGATTAACTGAAGTGGGTCCCAATGTTTTTTCTCTTCATCAGGATGATGCAATCCGTAAAAAAGGATCTATCGGTTTCCCGAATTTTTATTTCGACGTAAAAATTGTTGATGATAATGGAAATGAATTAGGGGCAAATGAAGTAGGCGAACTGTGGCTTAAATCACCGGCCGTAACGCCCGGGTACTGGCGCAAACCGGAAGAGACCGCAAAAGCTGTTACGGACGGATGGTTTCACACAGGAGATATGGTTGCCAAAGATGAAGAAGGATATTTCTTCGTGGTTGACCGGAAAAAAAATATGTTCATCAGCGGCGGAGAAAATGTTTATCCGGCTGAAATTGAAAGATTTCTTTTGACTCATACTGCCATTAAAGAAGTGGCTGTCATCGGTGTCCATGACGAAAAATGGGGCGAAGTCGGAATAGCATTTATAGTTCTGAAGGAAGAACAGGGCATTTCTCCGGCTGAATTTGCTGAATTCTGCAAAGGAAAATTGGCTAAATATAAAACACCTAAGTATTTCAATGTAGTTCAGGAAATCCCGAAAAACGAGGCCGGGAAAATTGATAGAAAAAAATTACTCGTAACAGACTCGAAATAAAATCACAAATCACTAACGGAGGTACCATGAAGAAGTTATTATTACTCTTAGTCGTAGCAGGATCAATGGTTTTAACATCATGCAAAAGCGATGACTCAACAACAGAGCCTGTTGTTGTAGATCCAATTGTCGGTACATGGGTTTCAGAAGGCGCAAATGTTGCAGTAGGTTTAGGCGGTGCTCCTTTTAATGTTTCCAAAATAGTTGCCACATTTAATGCGAACAAATCTTATACAGTTGTTCAGACTGATAAAAGCAATGTCACAACCACATTTACCGGCACTTATACAAATCCTGTCTCCACATCCACGGATGCGAGCACAACAACTGGAACGCAAGGTGCTACTATTTATAACATAGTTGCTAATCAAGCTACTCCGTCCGCTGTTATTGCAACAGGAATTTATGCAATTAGCGGATCAAAGATGACTTATGAAGTAATTCAAACAACTCCGGCTCTTACAGGAGTTTCCGCTCCAACAACAACCGGTGGATTTGGGAGCACTACAATTGCAGGCACTAAATATGCAATTTATGTCCAGAAATATATAAAACAGTAGTAAAGCTGTTAAACCGGTCATTTCAAAAGAGCGGAGCGGATTAAGTGTCATCCTTAAGAATAAATTAAGATTTCTCGCTTCGCTCGAAATGACATTATTCATTTATAAGTCTTATGATAATCCAATTCTAATTGGAGTTAGAGATGAAAAAAATATTTACCAATTTTTTATTTGTTTGGTTTATGGCTTTTGCTTTTGTCTTCGCACAAAATGATCAGGATAGCGAAGCAAAGAGGGCCGCTGAAGCAAAAACCCCGGAATTTAAATTTATCGGGTACTGGTTTTCCCGAGGAACCGCATCAGATGTTGCCCCGACGAATGAACTTCTTAGAGGGCAGATCATTGGTAGATTGTTCGGACCGAACACAACAAACACGCATAATAAAACTGCCCTATATTTTGAACAGCGCTTTGTACCCATGTTTATCTACACTCCGTCAATTTTGGATGGAGTAGCCACATTCAGAAGCCTTTTCAAAATTGACATGACCTGGGGCGATGCCGCATATGGAGTTGGCGGAAATACCGGCGGTGGAATCAATGCCGGGCAGGTAAACCTGCAGACTCTTCTTGCGAACGTAGATATCAGACCGAAAGATGCCGACTGGAATCTAGTAGTTGGTCTTCAGAGAATATTTGATAACGTGCGCGATCCGAATATTAATGCGGTATCAACAGCACAGACATCCAGTTACAAATTAAGCTATTGGGGCACTCAGGGCGTCGGACTTAGTATGTTCGCCAATTTAAGCCCAACAACACAGTCCCGTTTCGGCTATTATCAGCTCTACGAAAATATCATTCAGGAAAATGATGATGTTGGCCTATGGATGTTCGATATTGAATCGCGCGTTCATCCTCTGTTGGAAATTGGTGCTGACGCATGGTATCTATGGGATAGAGGAAAAAATTCGGGAGGTATTTCTGTATTAGGACAAGGATTGAACAGCGGACTTGCTGAATACAACGGTGCAGTCAGAGTAAATTTTCCGACACAACGTTATGAAGCTAATATATTCTGGCTGGGAACGCATGCATCCTACAATCGGGATTTTATGGCCGGAAGATGGTGGGCGGATGGATATGTAATGTCCAATTTCGGCTCTATCGATACAGTTTCTGCTAAAGATAAGTCGAGCAATTATGCGGGTATTTTTGGAGTCTCCGCAAATGCGATGCTTGCTTATAAATATGGGATGACTGCAAACGATAAAATTTCTGTTGAAGCATTATTCACTTCCGGCGACGGCAACGGCGCATCGGATGGGACTCTGAATAGTGTCATTACCGGAAATGTGTGGGGTTCCCCGACAGGTATTTACAGTTCTCACAAAGCTTTGCTTTTATTCCCTGATCCGCAAGTTGTCAATCGATACTATTCCGCCGTACACGATATATCAAATATGGGATTCGGTGTTACCGCGGGATTTATATCTGTTGTAAAAGATCTTATTCCAAATAAATTAAGCGGAAAACTTGGATTTGCAACGGCTCTATCGAATGTTACGCCGAAAGGAGGCTCATCTTATATTGGTAGTGAAGTCAATGTTGAGTTTAAATACAATATAAAAGTTTTTTTAACCGTAGGCGTCAGTGCAGGTTATTTGATGCTCGGAGATTTTTACAACGCACCTTCTGTAACATATGATAAACTACGCCCTAAAGATCCATGGGTAATATTTACTTCACTTAGCTGGTTAATGTTTTAGGAGGAAGCCATGAAAAAATTATTTTTATTTATTCTGCCATTTTTATTCCTTGGCGGTTGTTCCGGCTTTCTTTACACTAATCTTCCGCCTGTTGAGTTTCAGGATATAGATTACGGTTTCCCGACTAAAACTGTTCTTACAAATCCGTCGATCTCATATATAGATGTTGGCAAAGGAGATAAGACAATTATACTTGTGCATGGACTTGCCAGCAATGCGGGGTTTTGGCGATATGCCATTCCATTGCTCTCCCAAAGCTATCGAGTGATTGCTGTTGATCTTCCCGGGTATGGAAAATCACAGAAGGGGGCTTATCCTTATACAATGACATTTTATGCCGATCAGCTAAATAGACTTGCGGATGAACTTAAACTTGGAAAATTTATTCTAGCCGGTCACTCAATGGGAGGACAAATTGGGATTATTTTCTCTCTCAAATATCCCGAAAAATTGGAAAAACTTGTTCTGGCATCTCCTGCGGGCGTTGAAGAATTTGAACAGGGAGAGGGCGATTGGCTTAGAAGTGTTATGACAAAATCATTTATAAAGAAAACACCCGAAGATGGAATCAGAAGAAATTTAGCCGCTAACTTTTACTCTTGGGAAGATAAATGGGAGTGGATGGTTGAAGAGAGAGTAAGGATGGTTAAGGCAAAAGATTTTGATGAATTTACATATACTGTTGTCCGATGCGTAAATGGTATGCTCGATGAACCAACATTCGACAAATTAAAGAATATTTCTGTCCCAACCTTAATCGTACATGGAAAAAATGACGGGCTAATTCCCAATCCTTATTTAAATCCCGGGTTTACAACCGACGTATTTGAGTGGGGCGCAAAACAAATTCCAAATTGCAAAAGTTTTGAAATTGATGAATGCGGACACATGCTTCAGATTGAAAAACCTGAAGAGTTTTCCAAAGCTGTTTTGGATTTTATTAAGTAACAATTTTTTAGTAATAGCACACAGATAATGTTGACGTACCTGCAGCTGGCAAGTTTGCGCAGATTTAATCTGCGCGATCCCTTTCATCCGCGTTATCAGTGTGCTATTAATATTTAGTCTGGATGTCAATGCAATTCCCGGAACTCAATTACGATTTCGACTATTCAATCGCAGAGATTGATGATAAAGTCTCAATTGCGTACACTGATATTGGAAGCGCGGACAATAAAGAAACGCTTTTGTTCATCCACGGTCTCTCAAGCTATATTCCTGCATGGTTAAAATTAATCCCATTATTAAAAGATCATTTCAGGTGCATAGCAATAGATCTTCCGGGATACGGTAAATCATCCGAAGGCGTTCATTCCGGCGGTATGGATTTATATGCTGATGTAATTTCCCGATTCATTCAAAAATTGAATCTGACAAATGTAAGTCTGGTTGGTCATTCGATGGGGGGACATATATCATTATCCACCGCTCTGAATTATCCGCATTTAATTGACAAATTAATTTTAATAGCCCCTGCCGGATTAGAAACATTCAGTGAAGAAGAAAAAGAATGGATTAAGAAAATTAGTTCGCCTGAAATATTTTGTATGCAAACTGATAAACAGATAAGATATAATTATGAAATAAATTTCGTCTCTATGCCACATGATGTTGAACCCATGATAAATGACAGAATAGAGATGAAGAAGTGGAAAAATTATAAAGATTACTGCCGAATTGTAAATAACTCTCTGAACGGCTTGCTGGATAACCCTGTCTTCGAAAAACTGAATCTGATCACACAGCGCACGCTGATCCTGTTCGGCAAAAACGACCGACTTATTCCTCATTCAATACTTCACAAGAACATAATCCCCGAACAAATCGCACAGACCGGCGCGGCTGAATTTCAAAAAGCCATCGTAAGTTTGATAGAAGATTGCGGTCATTTTATGCAGTACGAAAAACCGGAAATCATCTCCGGCGAGATAATCAATTTCATGGCGGAATAACATCTGATTTATTGTCCCCGCGGAAGACGGAAACGAAGAAAATCCTTCAAAAAAATCATAAATTGTACACCAATTATTATGCTTTTTATCATACAATACTCCGGATGAATAAGAAAATAAAAATAGTCGCGGATAGTAAAATCCCGATGCTGAAAGGGGTTCTCGAACCGTTGGCGGATATTGAATACTTGCCGCCGGAAGAAATTAATTTTGATTCTGTTAAGAATGCCGATGCCCTGATTATCCGGACACGAACAAAATGTAATTCTAAATTATTAGACGGAACCGGTGTAAAATTTATTGCTACAGCTACTATTGGTTTCGATCATATAGATACGTCTTACTGTGATTCCAGGAATATTAAATGGAAAAACGCCCCGGGATGCAATTCTTTATCCGTTATGCAGTACTTTGCTTCGGCCCTCCTAACTCTCGCGTCCCGTAAAAAATTAAATCTATCCGATTTAACCATCGGGATTGTCGGAGTAGGAAATGTCGGGAGGAAAATTGAGCGGTTGACTAAATCATTTGGTATGAAAGTTCTGCTCAATGATCCTCCGAGGGAAAGAAAAGAAGGAAAGGAAAAATTTGTCTCTCTGGAAAATCTAATGGTTTCAAGTGATATTATCTCATTCCATGTTCCTCTGATTAAAGAGGGACTAGATAAAACATATCATCTTGCGGATGATTCATTTTTTGCAAAATTGAGAGAAACGAAAATTATATTTAATACATCCCGCGGTGAAGTTGTCAAATCAGCTTCAGTTAAAAACGCGATCCGATCTAATATTGTCTCTGCCGCCGTACTCGATGTCTGGGAGAATGAACCTGAAATAGATTTGGAATTATTGAATCTTGTTGATATTGCTACTCCGCATATCGCAGGATATTCAACGGACGGTAAAGCGAACGGAACTGCGATGTGCGTAAGAGAAGTCAGCAGTTTCTTTAATCTAGGAATGGATAAAAATTGGTACCCTTCGATAATCCCCGAACCTGAAAATTCAAGAATAATTGAAGTTAATTGTTCCGGAAAAACGGATCACGAAATTCTGAGGGAAATAATTCTTGTATCATATAATATTGAAAAAGATGATCATAATTTAAGAGAATCTGTAAAAACATTTGAGAAACAAAGGAACGAGTATCCGGTCAGGCGTGAATTTCCTTACTACCAAATAAAATTAGATGATGGAAATAGTTCAATTAAGAATACTTTGATTGAGCTGGGATTTAACCTTATATAATAATCACATTAACAATAAACAAGTTTTATAATGACTGAACTGAAAATGCAGGGAAATAATATGAAAAATGATCTCACAACTCTTGCTTCAAATACCATAAGAATTTTAGCCGCTGAAGGCGTTCAAAAAGCAAATTCCGGACACCCCGGAATGCCTATGGGAATGGCGGACGTGGCTGCTATTCTATACAGTGAATTTTTAAATCATAATCCGGATGATACTAAATGGGCAAATAGAGACCGGTTTGTACTCTCGGCCGGGCATGGTTCGATGCTTCTTTATTCTCTGCTGCATGTGAGCGGATACGACGTTACTATGGATGATCTTAAATCTTTCCGTCAATGGGGAAGCCGAACTCCCGGTCATCCTGAATACGGCCATCTTCCCGGAGTGGAAACGACTACAGGGCCTCTGGGGCAGGGTTTCGCCAACGGAATCGGCATGGCGATCGCCTCAAAAATGACCGCGGCAAGATTTAGCACTGATAAATTCAAAATTTTGGGCAATCATTTCATCTACGGAATTGTAAGTGACGGCGATTTAATGGAAGGAATTTCTCACGAAGCCGCTTCTATTGCCGGCCATCTTAAAGTCGGCAACATTATTTATTTCTATGATGATAACAGCATTACAATCGAAGGTAAAACCGAAATTACTTTCTCTGAGGACACAGCCAAAAGATTTGAATCATACGGATGGCAGGTTTTAGAAATAAGCGCGTATGATCATGACGGAATCCGCAAAGCCATTAAAACAGCCCAAAGCGAAACGGAAAAACCCTCCATCATAATTACTAAATCGCATATAGGTTACGGTAGTCCGCACAAAGTTGATACCCCTGAAGTACACGGCTCTCCTCTCGGAAAAGAAGAATTGTTGGAGACAAAAAAGAATCTCGGTTTTCCGGTCGATAAGGAATTTTATATTCCTCAGGAAGTGAAAGATTTATTTTCGAAGAGGAAAGAAGTATTGGCAGAAAATTACAATAACTGGAAAAAAGAATTCGATACGTGGAAAAAGGAAAATTCCGACCGGGCCAAGTTATACGAAAAATATATGAACAACTGGCTGCCCGATAATCTGTTTGAAGAGCTAATTGCCGCAGCGGGAAAGGATGCAAATGCAACAAGATCACTTTCAAGTAAAGTTATTCAGAAAATCGCGGAGCTTGTTCCCAATTTTGTAGGCGGATCCGCGGATTTAGCGCCATCTACAAATACATACATGAAAGCCTTCGGCGCAATATCAACGGGTAATTTTGAAGGAAGAAATTTTCATTTCGGCATCAGAGAACACGCTATGGGCTCAATCCTTAACGGAATTATTGTCTACGGCGGATTCAGAGCATTCGGTTCAACATTTCTTGTCTTTTCCGATTACATGCGTCCGGTAATCCGGCTCGCATCTCTGATGAAAATCCCCGCGATATATGTTTTTACCCATGACAGTATTTTTGTTGGAGAAGACGGACCTACTCATGAACCGATCGAACATTTGGCTGTTCTTAGAGCAATTCCCAATGTAACAGTTCTTCGTCCTGACGGTCCGCTCGAGACAGCTGCTGCCTGGACTTACGCACTTCAGCAGAAAGACGGACCCGTTGCTCTCATCCTCACGCGTCAGAAGATAGACGCTATTGAACTTTCACCCGATTTTAATAATCAGGATTTATTGAAAGGAGGATACATTGTATCTGAAGGAAAGAACAAGAAAATTGATTTGATAATTGCAGCGAGCGGATCAGAAGTACCGGTTGCCGTAGCCGCTCAAAAAATTTTACAGGATAATCTGAGTGTGAGAGTAGTTTCAATTATGTCAAAGGAAATTTTTGGCAAGCAAAGCGATGAATATAAAAACAGCATTGTTCCGGCTGATGTCCCTGTTGCGGTGGTTGAAGCAGCCTCAATGACCGGGTGGGGAGATATGTTCAGAAGTAAATTTCTGCCTATAGGAATGACCGGATTCGGTGCATCTGCCCCGGCTCAGGTTCTTGCTGAAAAATTCGGATTCACCGGCGAGCAGGTTGCGGAGAAGATTAAAAACTGGCTTTAATGATATTTCGTAATTGATACCTTAAATAATACTGCTATCTTATTATTATATAATTAATTTTGTTGAGGAAGCTATATATGAAATATTTGTTTCTTGCGTTAATTGTATTAATATTTAGTTCGTGTAAGAAAGAGGAAAAACCAGTAAAACCTCTAACAGCAAAATCTGAAATAGTTGGAAGGTGGATTTGGGCGAAAGGGACTATCTATTCAGGTTCGGACCAAGGAGAAAAGTCTAACTATGGTGAATATCTCGGAGATAATGTGGAAGCAATTTTTACATTAGTTTTTAATGCGGATAATTCCGTACAAGGTATTTTAGAAAGCCCCGGAATCAGTCCTTGGAAAGATGAAGGAACTTTTAGCAATATAAATGATACACTCATGTTGAATTGGAGGGCCTCTAAAAAATGGCCAGACGGTAAACTAGAAGTATATGTGTGTACGGTATCTGAAAACAAATTATATCTTAAGCAAAAAACTTTACAAAAGGAATTTAGTAAGAAATAATTCGATTGAGTATAAACCAAACAGGACTTTATTTGAGCAATTTTAGTAAAACAATAATGAATAAATATGATAAGAATTAAGCGCTTTATTCTTATCCTAGGAAGTTGCTTACTTGTATTCTTATTGCTTTTTTTTACACATGAATTTGGACATGCCATCCTTGTGCTATTGAAAGGAGGAGGAATAAGTAAAATTGTAGTTCCCCCGGGGTACGAAGTTTATCCTGAGTTTGGTAAAAAAGAATTTCTTCATTTACTACAAACGGGACATTTTACGACTTATTGGCCGGACAAATACGAACCCAGTAACTTTGAATATGGATTTATAAAATTTTACGGTGCTGGGTTTACACTTTCAATATCATTTGTTTCAGTAGTATTTTTGTGGGTATTTAAACCCAAAGGAATTAAAAAAAATATTATTATGATTTTCTCCTTTTTTGTTTTAGATATATTTACATATTCTCTATTTCCAATGATTGGTTTACCAAGTAGGCTTTTTATTGGTGGCCATTTTGCTGAACCTGTTGAGGGATTAATGAAAATGGGATTATCAAAAGCATTCGCATTTTGTTCGATCATGATATGTGTAATCCTCATTGTGATTTTGATTTTTCTCTTTATAAAAAAGTATCCTTCCTCAAAAGAAAGTATTTTAGATAATTAGTGGGAAGATATCGATTATAATCCTGCTCCAGGCAGATCTAATACCTGGGCAACTTCAAATGTTACTAAAATATTATATTTTATCCTTCCGGCCTCAAGCGTTGCATCCAATTCAAAATGTCAAACAGCAAGTAGAATTTGATTGGCTTAAAAAAAACTTAACACTGTCGCTTGAAATGAAACGCGGTTTAGTCGAACCGTCGAATACATTGATTGGAGCACAACGGCAATGTTCTTTGATAGATTTGAGTCGCTCAAGTTATTATTACTCGCCAATAGGAGTAAGCCAAGAAGGACTTGAGATAGTGGCATAGATTGACCGGAGATACACAGAATACCCTTTTTACGGGATAAGAAAAATAACCGAAGAGTTAAAACGGCAAGGAAATTATTACAATCCGGCTATTTTACTTTTTAGTCAAGCAGTTTGTTTTCTAAAGCATACAGAGCAAGCTGTGTGTTCGATTTCATTTTCATTTTTTCCATCACTCTCGCCCTGTATGTATTAATGGTATTAACGCTCAGTGAAAGAAGTTCAGCAATTTCGCTGACAGATTTTCCCAGCGCGATATGACGCATTATTTCGAGTTCCCTGTCAGATAGTTTTTCGTGCAGTGGCTTATCGGAAGATGATGAGTCAATCTCATCTGCAAGCACTTCGGCAAGCTGGGGAGTGATAAATTTTTTCCCGCCCTTTATTCTGCGCAAAGTCTCAATAAGTATCTCTTTTTTTACCTCTTTTGACAGATAAGCATTTGCGCCCGCTTGAATTGCCCTCACGCCGTATCGTGTTTCATTAAAACTGCTCAGGATCAACACAGGCATTTCAGGCTTCATTTTCTTAATCTCTTTTAATATATCAATCCCGTTTCGCCCCGGCATATCGATATCGAGGATTACTATATCGAAATCATCGTCTAGTATTTTTGAAAGCAGTTCTTCACCTGTTTCGCATTCCTCGGTTACTTTCATATCAACTTCCTTGTTGATAAACTGAATAAATCCGAAACGGAGCATCGGGTGGTCGTCTGCGATTATTATTTTTGTCATAAAAAAAAGTATCTTATAGTTGAAATTTCGTCTGGTTAAAGTTAATAAAAGACTATTACTTATTCATCATTGGCGGCTTGATATGAGATTTTTCACGAGAATCCCCTGGCAGATTAAACTTGTAGGATTAATGCTTTTTCTGGCAATCATTCCGGGATCCTTAATCAGTTATAGTATAACCGGCCGTTTAAAAGATGAATTTAAAAGCAGTACAAACAGTATTCTTCAATTTTCTTCAACGTCTATCTCGTCTGATATCAGTTCAAAAGTTAAAAAATCGATTGAAGTTATAGATCTTATTAAAAAAAATATTGAAGAACCTACTATAGGCCCTAAACAGAAAATCGCATTCATGGTATCCAGCATTGAGAATATAAACGATATGCTTTCCATTGCATTAGTTGTAAAGGATAATGGTGTTTACGCCGAAGCATTCTCTGCAGAAAAAAAAGAAATAAGGAAAGAAGGAAATATAGTTCTGCCGGTGAATCATTCACTGTTGAAAATTGATCTTAAAGATTTACTCTCAGAGAATATTAAACTGCCCCTTATTACATCTCCGGTTTATAACAGGGAGATAAATTCGTGGGTCGCATGGGCCATTGTGGAAGCTAATGTCCCAAATTTACCTGCTTCTTATATTACCGCTCAATTGGATCTTAGCGATATAGCAGGTGATATAGCCAAGCATGATCTTAACAGAATGGGTGAATTATTTGTGGTTGACTCTACTGGAAGCAAATTTCTTTCTTCAAAACTGCTGGTGGATCTTCCCGATGGAATTATTTCTGATGCCAAAACAATTCTAAAAGGGAAGAAAAAAGCTAATATCATAAACAGTTATTCGGATTCCAATAATAATTACGTAGCTTGCCTCGCCACAACCGATAGTCCCTCTTGGGTAGTGGTTGCGAACATACATGAAGAAGCCGCATATGCAACTGTTCATGAAGTCTTCATATTCTTTACAGTCTTTGTAATCATCAGCGGTTTGTTGTCTATAATAATAGCTCTTCTTTTTTCGCGACACATCAGCAAACCTATTATCCAAATGGCAGAAATATCAAGTTCCATCGCCGGAGGAAAATTTGATGCTGAATTTGATTACAAGGCAAAGGATTCTATCGGACTTCTGAGCAATTCCCTTGCAAGAATGGGAAAAAATCTTAAGAAGAATTTTGAGGAAATACAAGAACAAAAATTACAGCTGAAAGATTACAGCAAAAATCTTGAGAAAAAAGTTGAGGAAAGAACAACCGAATTAAACAGTGCCAATCAGGAGTTAAAAAAAGCATACAAAAAAGTGCTTGAACTCAATGAAGAGAAAAATGAGTTTCTCGGTATTGCGGCGCACGATCTTAAAAATCCTTTGATTGCGGTCAGCTCTTTTGCAGATATTCTCAGGGATGATAAGGACCTGAATCAGGAGCAGCAGGAGGATTTTCTTAATGAGATAAAGAAGGCCTCAGAGAGAATGTTTTTCATTGTTAAAAATCTTCTTGATGTTAATGCAATAGAACAGGGGAAGATAGATACTGCGTTACAAAGAATTTCGCTGCGGGAAGTAATTGGGGAACTAATATCGCAGTCAAAGGAATCCTACGTTAAAAAAGGACTTAACCTGGTGGATTCTTATGAATGTGATGATTGCGATATTTATTCCGATTACAATTTAACGTTTCAGGTTATTCAGAATATTCTCTCCAATGCAATAAAGTTTTCACCTTTTGATAAAAATATTTATATAACTGTGCAAAAATCCAAAGACAATAAATATATTCAGCTTAGGATTAGAGATGAAGGACCCGGGTTCACAGAAAACGACAGAAAAAAATTATTTCAAAAATTTTCAAGGCTTTCCGCAAGACCGACTGACGGCGAGCATTCTACCGGACTGGGACTTTCAATTACAAAAAAATTGATTGAGATGATCAACGGCAGCATAGAACTTTCCGATGAGAACAAAGGCGGTGCCGAGTTCATTATTTCTTTTCCAAAAGCAGATGCTCCGGTATAATGAAATATGCTTAGAAAGCTAATATATATCACAGTGGTTCTTGGGGTCTTCAATATACCTTTATCCGCACAAAAATCGGGTGATGTGATAATTAAGGTCAGTCCTGATTTCGATATACGGAAAACTGCCGGTGAATATTTGGACAGCCCTGATCTCTGGCCGTATATTTTAAAGTACAACGAAATAAAAAACCTGAGCGATCTTCAGACGGGAAGTTCTATTCTTATACCTCAGAAAGAGGTCAGGAACATGATTTCCCGATTGAAGGAAGCTGATAAATCCATACAGGAAGCGGTTCTTATTGGCGCAAAAATATTGGCGGACGATCTCCTCAACAGTGCCATTACTTCATACCATCGGGCACTGGCTGAAAAAGATAATATGAACTTTTCATTTTCCGAAAAATCTTCAGTAGAATCGATAGAACTGGCTAAAAAAGCATATCAGCAGACCAAGGAGATACGCGAAAAAACGATTGAAGCTATAATCTCCTATAAAAAAGGAACTGCCCAGAAAAAATTTCCTTCCATGCTTAAATGGGAGGATGCGGATATATATGAAAATCTTAATGAAAATGACTGGGCCAGAACTCTTGCTCTTTCTCTGGCTAAAATAACATTTCACGATCTTAGCCAGATTAAACTAAACCAGAATTCACAGGCGGTTATACAAAGTTCCCGCTTCGATCAGCTCGATAATAAATCAACGACGAAAGTGAAACTTGAAAAGGGTGATGCCTACGCAATGCTGATGAATTCTCCGAAGAAAAAATTCGATCTGGATATTAAAGGAGTAAAAACAAAAATTAATTCAAAGTATTTCTGGGTCGAAAAAAGCAGCGGCGATTCTAAATTTGCGAATTACAACGGGGACATAACTCTGGCGGTAAAAGATTCCGCCGTTGTAGTGGAGAAAAATCAGGGATCGGTAGTTCCGGATGACGGTTATCCGTCGGAACCGAAAAATTTACTGCCGGCCCCCGAAATTTTATCTCCCGCGGATTTTACAACCATTGGTGAATCCAATCCTGTTTTAAACTGGACAAAGATAAATCAGGCCGGCAGCTACTGGGTGGAAATTGCGTCTGATCCTGATTTCAAAATGATCACCGACAGATATAAAGAAGTAAAAGAATCCGTACAGGCCTCATCTCTTAAATCCGGTGTGTATTACTGGCATGTCTGCAGTGTGGATAATTTCGGTCTTCCCGGATCATACTCAAATTTCCGCACATTTATTGTGGGATTGGATAAGAACAAACCTTTTCTCAGAGTTGATTCACCCCCGGGCAATTCTGTTGTAACCGATAATAAAATAGAAATTACCGGTGCAACAGAGGTGCGCTGCCCGGTTACAGTTGACGGCAACAATATTATTCCGGATGAGAGCGGCAACTTCCGAATACCTCAGATACTTAAAGAGGGAAAAAATATTATTACTGTCGTCTCTGAAAACGCCGGAGGTATCAAAAACATTGTCAGCAAAATTGTCTATTGTGAATCCGATCCGATTCCAAAAGTTACAGAAAAATCAATTGGTCTGATGAAGGATAGTGTGAAAATCATTACCGGCTCTGATTATAATCTTTTAGATTTAGAAACACGGGCTCTGTCCAGAATTGAGATTAAATCAGCAAACAGCGGCTGGTCAGCTGCAACTTATTCTGATACTCTGGGGGCATGCAGGTTAACTATCCCTTTCATTCAATCAAACGAAACATTTATTCTCACTGTTCTAACACCTGCGAAATTCAAACGGACTATTCTGATTGAACTGGCTAAAAAAAATATGAAGCCTGAAATAATTTTGGATGGAATGGTTCCATATGCAACAAATAAAAGCGAAGCAACTATCAGCGGGCAGGTAGTTAATGCAAAAGAACTTCTTGTTAATGGTGAGAAAGTACCTGTTGACGGAGCCAACCGGTTCGTTTCTAAACAGATACTAAATAAATTAAATAACAGCTTTGAGTTAATAGCTGCCGACACGAATGGTAATATTTCAATTGTTGAACGAAACATTAAATATGATAATAACCCTCCAAAATTAATTTCTCATAAACTTACTAAACAGTCCGATGGCGGGACTTTTTACAGGTTAATTGTAAAAGCTGAAGACGAGACTTCACTTAAACAATCCGCTGAAGCCGAGGTGATTTTCGGGAATGAGGTTAGAACCGAAGTCCTGCAGTATGATCCGATTAATAAAATTTATGAGACTGTTTTTAATTCTGAAAGCTTTGAATACCCTGTAATCAGAAATATTACGCTGGAGGATTACTTGGCTAATAGAAAAACATATACGATTAGAAATTAAATCCGGAATTGAATAAATGAAAAAAGCATTATTCATTCTGCTGATATTTACAATTGCTGTAAATGCGCAGTCGAAATTGAAATTTGTCAACTACGGTTCGAAATCCGACCCCGGTGAAGGCGATGACAATTATATCCAGGTAATTAATATTCAATTACCTCAGGATTACAGCGGCCATGCATACATTAAATTATTTGATATAAGCTGCGGTTCGGATTCCGACGTTCAATTCGGTCCCTGGAATTCAACTTTCAGATTCAGTATCTACAGAGGCGAACATACCGAAGATAGTTTTCTTAATATACCAGCCTACCGGGCTGAAATTAATGATCAGATAGCAAGCCATTTTGAAATCGGAAACGATCCAAGATTCATAGATAGCTGGTACAACTGGCTGGACCTCGCAGAGGCTGGAAGCGAAAACAATATATTCTCTCTGGTTATTGAGGGGGTTGAAGGTAATGACGGGAACAATTTTGAATTATTCTTCAGCTCTGATTCGCTTGAGAACAAACCGATACAAGGATTAAAAGTTTATTCGTACGAACCGACTCTGCCTTTAAAGAAATTCTCGGATAAACTTTCATATCTGGTTAAACCCGCGGAAGGGGACGGCGAAATCACTCTTCATCTCTTTGATTTCGATGGGACGAAATCATATTTCAGCACTATTCTGAAAAATGAAATTCCGGTAACGGAGAATCATGGGAATCTCTGGTCTGATCTAAAATTTCCGTTAACGGTATATGAAGATAAAAATTACTGCTCGTTTGATATCGGTCCTGAATATAAACCTGTAAATGATATTACTTTTTATTTCACAGATAAAAATGGGAATAAACTGCCTATTATTCTTCCTGACTTTGTAAAAGAAAAAGCGACAGTTCCGGTAATTGATAAAAATATAAATTACATGGACTGCGTCTCGGCTGAGTTTAATGTTAACGCTTCATCCTCAGCAGGAAATAAGCTGAATTATAATTGGTCATTCGAAGACGGTTTTAATTCCACTCAAACAAATTTCAGCCGCGTATTAGATAAACCCGGGATTTACAAGGGTGAACTTTACGTCGAAGAAAACAGCAAGGCAATAACCCGGGCAGTGCTTGAAAAATTCAAAGCCGTAATAAATATTAAACCGGTCGCAGTTGCCGGCGAAAATCAAATTGGAATTCCTGACAAGGCGTTAATTTTTAATGCTGAAAAATCTTATGACACAGACGGTAAGATAGTCAAATTCAGCTGGGATTTTGGAGACGGCGGATCTGCATTCGGCGCAAAGGTATCTCACTCCTATTCCGGGGCAGGGAAGTACGTTGCAAAATTAAAAGTTGAAGATGACTATCTGCCCGTATGCAATTCGAGTATCGACAGTGTTCAGGTAATTATTAATTCTGCCCCTCTCGCGATTGCAAAGGAATATCATACCGGCGCCGTTAATCAGATAATTGAATTCGATGCTTCGGCAAGTAAAGATCTGGATGGATCTATTACAAAATATACGTGGGATTTTTATTCTCTCGGTAATAAAGAAGGAATCAGGGTAAACCAGAGTTTCCCAAAACCCGGAATCTATAGTGTTAAACTAAATGTACAGGATGATTCACCGGCGTCGAACAATTCGGTTGAGAAGATTATTAAAGTAAATATCAACGCCGCTCCAAAAGCTGTTTCGGGTACAAGCAGAATTATTGCAGAGAATGAAGAAATCTCATTTGATGGATCAAAATCATCTGACCCGGATGGACAACTGATAGATTATAAGTGGAATTTTGGAGACGGGGGAGCAGAATCCGGAGTTAAGGTAAAACATACATATTCAAAATCCGGCAAGTATCGCATTTATTTAACTGTCCGCGATAATTCAGGTACTGAATCAGAGACTAATATTGATTCTCTGGAAGTGATTGTAAACGCCCGGCCGGTTGCAAAGATAGTCAATGAAGTTTATCTGAAAGATGGAAATGCAAAATTCGATGCATCAAGTTCTTTTGACCCGGATGGAAACATATCAAAATATCTGTGGAATTTTGGTGACGGTACAACCGGCGAGGGAAAAATTATTTCTCACCTATATAAGGCGCCCGGAACCTATAATATAATATTGAAAATTGTTGATAACACGAACACTTCAAATAATTATTCATATGATACAACTGTAGTTATAATAAATAAAAAACCGATAGCCGATGCAGGCCCCAATCATAAGATAGCTCCGGGTGAAAAACTGAAGTTTTCCGGTTACAACTCGGTTGATCCGGACGGAAAAATTGTCGGATACAGATGGTTTATAGACAATAAACCAGTGAGTGAAGATTCCGATTTCTTCTATACTTTTAACACTCCGGGCAATTTTTTAGTCGGATTGCAAGTGACCGACAATTTTAAATATCCAGCTGCGTCGTATGGTTATGCACGGGTTCAGGTTAACAGCCCCTCGGTTCCGGTCATTCAACCGGTTTCTGTAATTGCTCCCAATCAAAAATTTAAACTTGATGCTTCAGGGTCAACCGATAAGGATGGTCTCATCAAAGATTATACTTGGATATTTGAAGGCGGGAAATTTCTCAGCGGGAAAATTGTCGACAAATCATTTGATAAACCGGGGATATATTCTGCGATTTTAAGAGTAACGGATGACGCCGCAGTACCCAACTCAGTTTCATATGATACGGTTTACGTCAAAGTTAACAGTTCCCCCATTATCAAACTGAATGAGTTAATTGAGTCCTGCGGAAGCGAAATAACTTTCGACGCTTCTAAATCAATTGATCCTGACGGTGACGATTTAACATTTATTTGGGACATTCCCGGAAGCGGGAAATTGAAAGCCGGTGGATTAATCACACATCATTTTAATGAGACGGGAATTATACCTGTTACTCTTACTGTTGATGATGGCATGAATCTTACAAATTCAATATCCAAAAAAACAATCCTTGTCAATATTCACCGTCCCCCTGTTGCAGATGCGGGTCCGGATACAACTGTTTGCGTTGGGGATATTCTCATATTAAACGGATTGAAATCAAAAGCTGCCCGTAATGGATTGCTTCAATATGAATGGACGTTTGATGATTCAACAAAATTGTCCGGGAGTAATGTTTATAAAATTTTTAAACAGAGCGGGATTTACGGAGTAAATCTAAAAGTTACCGACGATTCAGGATTGGCATGCAATACAGGCATTGACAGAAGAATAATTAAAGTAATTGACGCACCGGTGGCTAATGCAGGCGACGATATTACGGCATGCGCCGGCTCACCTGTTAAATTTGACGGATCAAAATCAACTTCCCCGGGAGGTAGTGTAAACAGCTACTTATGGGATTTTGGCGATGGAGAAACCGGAGGCGGCTCAGCTCCCATTCACATTTATAATAAACCGGGTGTATACAAGGTCGGGTTAACCATCACTGGAGATGTAGAATCCAAATGTGAAAATATGGCAAAAGATGAAATGAATGTTACAATAATGGAAGCGCCACTGGCGGCATTCGCTTCAGTAGATTCAGTTGCGGAAAATATTGAAGTTACATTCGATGCTTCAAATAGCACCGCCGGTTCAGCAAATATTACGAATTATACATGGCGGTTCGGGGATGATTCGACCGCCTCCGGTAGAGTTGTAAAACATAAATTTAAAAAATACGGCATTTACACTGTTCAGTTAAATTTGAGAACAGATTCAAAAAGTGAATGCAATACATCTGTTTCTTCGAAGCTTATTTATGTTAATGCCGAACCTGTTGCAAAAGCAAAAGTGAAAAGATACAGTTCAATTAATGAGCCCATTGAATTCGACGGTTCTCTTTCCGAAGATGTAAATGGAATGATCACCAAATATATGTGGGATTTCGGCGATGGGTCTACTGCGGAGGGAATAAAAGTAGCGCACTCTTACAGTAATAGCGGAATCTACAAAGTAGTTCTTACTGTTCTGGATGATACCGGGCTGAATAATAATGCAGCTAAGGATTATTCCGAAGTTGAGATAATTTCCTCTCCGGGTGTAAATTTCACTATTCCGGATAAATCAAAATTGAATTCTGAACATACGCTCACTGCGTCAATTCCCACCGGCAAGGAAAAAGCTTCACTTCTGTATGAATGGTTTTTGAATGATTCAAAAATTGCAGACGGGCAATCGATAAAAATAAAATTCATTAAACCGGGCATTAATAAAGTAAGATTGTCAATTAAAGATAAATCCAACGGTGTAAGTATCGGGGAAGATTTAACAAGATATATCCAAATTCCAGACAGACCTAAACTATCGTTACCTAAGAATGTTACAATATGTCCTGATGAACAGCTCAAAATTGATCCTGTAATAAGCATGGAAACTGACAATTCCGGGCTTAAATATACTTGGCGTTCAGGGGATGGGAAGATTGTCGGCAATTCGATTTCATTGAATCTTATTAATCTTCCCGGCGGCAAATATCATTACACTCTGGAACTCGCCGATACTTATAACCAGGTCTTTGCAAGGGATTCTGTTTCAGTATTCGTAAATGAGGGTCCAAGGATTCCCGCACTTTCTGATACAACGGTTTATATCGGTTATGCTAATGACGGGGTTCTGTTTGATGCGGAAAAAGTATTCAGCGAATCAACCGATTATTTAAAAATAAATTGGGATTTCGGAGACGGTACAAATTCCGACCTTCCTTCGGTTCTTCACAGATATGCAAAAGAAGCTGTTTATAAAGTAGAATTAACGGCAGATGATCAAAAAAACACAAAATGCAGTAAGGTTATATCGTCATTCTTCGTTACAGTAAAGAAATCAATGTAATCCCCAGTATTTAGAATCTCCGCACTCGTAAATGCTGTCACATAAACTGTGACAGCACAACATTCCACACTACAAAACTTTCACATTAACTGTTATACCCGATCGATCCGTTCTTTTCCATTTTAGTCCCAGAGATAATTAAGGATTGGTACGATGAATATTTTATCAATTGCACCTTTAGCGGCCGGAATAATAATTCTCTTCTCTTCATTAGCGTTCATGATAGGAAAAAAGACTACGGAGAGAAAAATATTCGTTATGAATAAAAATATTATTCACGACATCCCGACCTACTTTGAGCACGGCCGACTTAAGAGGGAAGTTTACAATAGATATGAACAGATCCTGGTTAGCAACGGTAAGCCGTCAGAGAGGAGTACGTCAGAAATTCTGGAGCCTGTTCTGCAAAAGCAAAATGAATTTCAAAAAAGATCCGAAAAGATTTTGTCTGCAAAATTGAAACCCGTCCCTCTTGGAATTACCGACAACATGAGTTCAATAAAACCGGATTTCAGTCAAAGCAGAATTACGTATGAGCTGCTCAACCCTAGAATGATTCTGGTAACGGTAAATCAAAACTGATAATAAGTGAGGAATTATGAAATACCCGATGGAGATAGTCAATACCGAAATTCCTATTGAATCATTGGAGGACAATATGCTTGTTCAATTATTCAGAGGCTTAGCAATCAACAATAAAAACAGTAAACCGATTCAGTGTGCCATTCTAAAGACATTATTGAAGCGTAAAAAATTACACCTTTTGACCAAGATGTATTAACTAAAAAAATGAGTAGAAGAAAAGAGAAACAATATATAAAACCCGGAGGAACCAAATGAAACAAAAAATAAAAATACTCGTGGTTGATGATGAAGAAGTCAATCAGATGTTCCTGCAATATTTCCTCGCAAAAAAATTTGAGGTTTATACATGCGGCAGTCTTTCAAATTATTATAACTTAATTCAGGCTCATCAATTTGATCTTGTGTTGATGGATATTCTTCTAAATGAAAAGAAAGATGGATTGGATCTTCTGAAGGAATTAAGGTTAATGCCTAAATACAGGAATACACCTGTTTTTATTCTGACATCGAATAATAATTCTAAAACCCGAACTGATGCTGAGGATGCCGGAGCAAATCAATTCCTGTCTAAACCGGTTGACGGACGGTTGCTGGTAAATATAGTCGATCAGTACATTCAGCAAAACAGCGGTATGTCGACAGGCAACTGATAAGTTGCAGAATTAAATTATTTTCTGATAACTCTCCATAATTAATCGGGTCTGTCACTATAGTTGAAGTAACCCGGATGGATAACACTATTAATTATTGTGAAATCTCATTTCGCTCTCAAATATTGATCAGGCCAGTCAATATTGTCTCCCAAAACTTTAGCGGCCTGCTGCGGCCAGTATGGATTTCTTAAAAGTTCACGCGCCAGCAGTACAGCGTCAGCCCGGCCCGATTCGATAATCTCCTCGGCCTGCTTCGGAAGAGTTATAAATCCAACTCCGCCTGTCAATATATTTACTTCCTTCCGGATTCTTTCTGCAAAAGGAATCTGATAATTCGTTCCGGCCGGTATAACAGCGCTTTTAATATTACCTCCGCTTGAACAATCAATCAAATCAACACCGCATTCTTTCAGTAATCTTACAAGTTTAACGGACTGCTCAATGTCCCAGCCTCCATCAACCCAATCCGTAGCGGAAATTCTGACGAACAGAGGCAGTCCGGAGGGCATAATTCCTCTTACTGATTTTGTTATATCAACGGCGAGACGAACTCTGTTTTCAAAAGATCCGCCGTAATTATCCATTCTATTATTAGAAATTGGAGACAAAAACTGATGAATCAGATAACCGTGAGCCATATGAATTTCTATTACTTTAAAGCCCGCCTCAACGCTTCTTTCAGCGGCATCTTTGAATTTAGAGACAAGGTTTTTTATCTCTTCAGGATTCATTTCCAGAGGTAATGGAAAATTATCCGCGAAGCGCACCGCGCTGGGCGCCAATGTCTGCCATCCTCCATTTTCTAATGATATCTGTCCCTCTCCCTTCCAGGGTGAATAGGTTGAAGCCTTTCTTCCGGCATGAGCCAGCTGAATTCCGGGAACAGAATTCCGCGATTTAATGAACTCCGTAATACGACTGTATTCATTCATTAATTTATCATCCCATATTCCGAGGTCATCAGGAGTAATTCTACCTTCGGGTGAAACTGCAGTTGCCTCAGCTATGACCAATCCGGCTCCTCCAACGGCCCTTGTTCCGAGATGAATGAAATGCCAGTCAGTTGGTTTGCCGTTCACTCCCGAGTATTGACACATTGGCGAGACGAAAATCCGGTTCTTGAATTCAACTTCCCTTATTTTCAATGATGAAAAAAGTTTGCTCATCTTGTATCCTGCTTGGAAACAATTTCTATTTAGAAAAAATTAGTTTTTGATATTCGCCTTGCAATATTCTGCATACCGGTCCTGGGTGGCCGTCATTTACTTTTGTTCCGTCCAATTCGATTACCGGTGTAATCTCAGTAGTTGTTCCTAAAAGAAGGATTTCATCAAAATCAGAAAGTTCTTCAACGTTAACATTTTTTTCTTCGACTTTGATGCCGATGCTGCAACAGATTTCAAGTACAGTCTTACGTGTAACTCCGGCAAGTATTAGATTGCTCAGCGGAGGGGTTATTAAAACATTATCTTTTACAAAACAGATGTTGGTATGGGATCCCTCGGTAATTATTCCATTTCTGTGATAAACTATTTCGGAATAACCTTTTCTTGCAGCATCGCCGGCAGAGAGCACATTCGGCAGAAGTGAGGTTGATTTTATATCGCACCGGTGCCATCTCAAATCTTCCTCAAGACCGGCTTTAATCCCGTTTATCATTTCATTTTTTTTGACAGGCATCTTTTCAACAGAGATAAAAAAAGTCGGATCAAGGTTTTCCACATATGAATGCCTGCGCGGATACTGATATCCGCGTGATATCTGAATGTATGCAATGGAGAGTTCATGGGTGAGGTCGTTTTTTATTATCAACTCGTTTAGAATATTTTCAATATTCTTTAAATCCGGAACGGGAATGTGAGTCTCATTTAAGCTGTATATTAATCTCTCAATGTGATTCTCTAATCTGAAAAACCTCCGGGGATAGTACCGTATAACTTCATAAACTCCGTCTGAAAACTGAAAGCCCCGGTCGAATGGAGAAATTAAGATCTCTTCCTGAGGAAGAATGCTGCCATTTAGAAATAACCACATGCTAAACCGCTTATTATTTTTGAATAATGTCGATCATTTTATATTCCAGTCTAATTTTTGCAATTGCTCCATTATCTCCGACCATGAAACAGCTTCCGTCCTTTTGGGAAATCCCGATACTGTTAAAGCTTCTTTTATCTATCGGTATCCATGTCCTGCCGTCATCGAGCGAATAGTCGCTTCCTGAGGTTCCGGTAGTTATATAGAATTTATATTTTTCATTCCACGCGACACAAGATCTGAAACCGCCCGGCTGATTTATATCGACTTTCTGCCATGTCAGTCCTCCGTCGTCGGTTACAGTGCAGTTGGAAATATTTTCAGTATAATTTTTATAATCGCCTCCGACAGCAACTCCGTATAAATCATCCTTAAAACTGATTGAAAAAACTCCGCTGGAAGGGGAACCGCTTCTGATGGGTGCGTCCATAGCGCGCCAGTTTTCACCGCCATCCTGTGATACAAATATTCTCGATTTTTCCGCGCCCCCGGTTCCAATCCATGCAAGATCCTTTCCTGCCACTGCGATTGATGATCCTCTTGCGGCAAATCCTCCTTCTCCTTTCAAAGCGGAAGGTACATACTTGGATTGAATCTCGCTCCAGGTATCACCTCCGTCTTTTGTAGTAATAATAAAAAATCTGTCATCGATCGGATCGCTGAATGCAATTCCATTCTTTTCATTCCAGAAAGCCATCCCGTCAAAAAATACTTTCGGATTGCGGTTCATATATTTTCTTTTCCAGGATTTGCCACCGTCAGTTGTTTTAAAAAAGAAAGCCGGAGCGTCAATGCTCATTATTATCGCCGTATTTTTATCGAAGGCATGTATATCTCTGAAATCCAGAGCCTCAAAACCTTTAACTTTTCCGTCTGTCCATGTAATGCCGCCGTCTGTTGTGCGCATGTAGATTCCATTTGATCCGCTTGCCCACGCTGTAAGGGAATCAACCACAGAAATCCCCCTTAATGATGATGCAGTTTTAGAATTAAGAATTTCATAAGAGAAGGAAAGTGAAGGTTTTTTGTCAATTACAATCAAGGGCTTCTCCGCCTCTTTCGGTTTTATACTCTCTTTCCGGGCTGTGCATGAAAAAAAAATAAGTGAAGAGACAATAATTGCTGATAATAATCTCATTTATATCCTTTCTTTTTTTATTTGTCTGAAATACCCAAAAATATTTATTCCCTTTAATTCAAAATAGAATAAGACTAAAACCGGTAAATATTCTATTGCGAGCACAAACCAGTAATCTTTCCAGATGCCGTATAGTTGATAATTCATAATTGTGATTGCAGTAAGACTGCCTGCCGCTGTAAAATAAATTCCGCTTTGCTTTCGGACTATTGGAATTAAAATAAGAATCCATGCTATATACCAGGGATGTACGACGGGAGAAAAAATCATCAGCAGTAAAACCGCGTAATAAATTTTATTAAGTAATTCCTGTTTTGAAAAATAAAGCGGTATAAGTGTTATAATTAAAATTAAAGCGCAGAATATCCTGGAAATCTGGTTATTGCTGATTACCGAATTAAACAAGTTGAATATAAAGCCGTTGAAGTACCAGTTCTTTGTGAATATAAGAAAGGCTTCAAATGGATTAGTAGATGCTATATAAAAAACGAATTGCGAAAAAAAAGTGATCAGTGGAATCAAGACTATCTTTAACTTGCCTGACCACCCTTTCTCATGCAGGAAAAAGATAGGGATAAGAAGCAATCCGACCGGTTTGATTGCAAGTGAAAGTCCCAGCAGCAAAGCTGACAGAACTTTTTTCTCATCCAGAAAAAAATAGATTGAAAACAGAATGAGGGGCAGACCGAACCCGTCCAGATGGGCATCAATGGCGAACTGAAAAATGGATAGAGGCGCTAAAGCATAAAGAAGCAGGTATTTTGGTTCAATATTCAATTTTTTAGTAAGAAGAATGAGTGCTCCAAGAGTCATCAGTTCGAACAAAAAAAGCAAGAATTTATAGCCCCATACCGATTCACCGCTCAGCTGATATCCTGTATAAAAAATCCATTGGCTCAACGGAAAGTAGATGGATTTCATCTCCTTAAAATTAACTGCCTTAGGCAGAAGCTCGGAATGGTAAGCATTCAAATGCTCATCGTCAGGTGAGTACAAATAAGGATTAATTCCATTCGTCTGAATTTTACCATCCCACATATAACGGTAAATATCGTCAGAACCAATTACCGGTGAAGAGACAAAACTGAGACGAAGGAGGAATGCAAGAAAAATTAATGAGTATACGTGCTTAATATGAAACTCTATTTTGAAAATTTGCACGCTGACAAAAAGAAAAATAAGAGAAGAGAAAATGAAAACACCAGCGTAGGAAACTACCGGTGTCAATTCCACAATGTGAATTAACATAATAGAACCAAGCAGAAGAGCACAAAATGAATAGAATATTTTTTTATTTTGGATGATCATTCGTCTAAAGTGTTTTGCGCAAAATAAACAAAAGAACTTAATTCCTAAAAAGTATATTTTGTTATCCGGGAAATAAATTCCGGGATCAATAAACAGTTCATCGGGAAATAATGTGAAAAAATATTTTGTAATCTCAGTTATTCTGATTGCGGTAATTTTTGAAGGATGTACAACTATGGTTACGCGGGAGCCGGAGTTCATAAGAGTAAATGGGACTCGTTTTACGCTGAACGGGAGTCCGTATTATTTCATGGGGACAAATTTATGGTACGGGTGCTATCTCGGATCTCCCGGAGCCACGGGTGATCGGGAGCGGCTCATGCGTGAGCTTGATGAACTTCAAGCAATGGGTATTTCCAATCTGAGGATTATGGCTTCTTCAGAGGATTCCTATATTAAAAAAAGCCTAAAACCTGTAATCCAGCCGGAGCCGGGAGAATATAACGAGGAATTGCTGGAAGGTCTTGATTTTCTGCTTGCGGAAATGGGAAAGAGGAATATGCATGCCGTAATATTTCTAAATAATTATTGGGAATGGTCGGGTGGATTCGCCGCGTATAATAATTGGTTTGGCGATGGAAAAATTGTTGATCCATACGATTCGAACCATACATGGGACGAGTTCATGAATTACAGTGCTGAATTCTATAGAAATGAAAAAGCTAACGATCAGTTTAAGAAATTCATAACAATGATAATTTCAAGGAAAAATAAATTTACCGGAATAAATTATTTTGAAGATCCTGTAATAATGTCATGGCAGTTGGCAAATGAACCACGTCCCGGCTGGGGAGATTATGCGCTCCCTTATGTTGATTCTTATTATAAGTGGATAGATGAAACGGCGGGATTCATTCATTCGCTTGATCCTAATCATCTTGTCTCAACGGGCAGCGAAGGTGTAATCGGAAGTCTTCAGAATGAAGAAATATTTTTAAAAGCTCACGAGAGCAGCAATGTTGATTATGTCACTTTTCATTTATGGATTAAGAACTGGGGCTGGTTCGATCCTCTTAAACCTGAAGAGACATATCCTTCCGCTGAAAAAAATGCTATTGACTATATTAATCAGAATATCGGCGTGGCTCAGAGGCTGAACAAACCCGTTACGCTGGAGGAGTTTGGACTAGGCAGGGATTTGGAATCATGCGAGGCCGGAGCTCAGTCAACTATCCGTGATAAATATTTTAAAAAGGTATTTGATAAATTTTACGAGGATGCCTCCTCCGGAAAGCCGATTGCGGGCCTGAATTTTTGGGCTTGGGGAGGGGAGGGACGGTCTAAAAGTCAGGATCATACCTGGAGAGTAGGGGATCCGCTTGTGGGTGATCCCCCGCATGAACCGCAGGGTGTCTATTCAATTTTTAATACTGACTATTCGACGTTAAAAATAATAAGGGATGCTGCTTTGCGAGTAAATGAACTTATGAATAAAAAATAATCTGATTTTGTAAAAAAAAATTATTTACTACCCGGCAGAATCCTGTCTAAAAATATTTTATGCACTATTTTATCCCCGTATTTATCATTCTCAACATTTAATAATTCTTCTGCAGTATACCCGGACTCGATATGTTTTATAGAAACTGTCTTCCTCTCAATATCGACGGTATATAAAATTCTCCATGTGCGGTAAGCTAATATATACATCGGTTCCTGAAATTGATCCGCCGTTTGTGAAATTGATATCCGCTTTCGTGTTGCATCAGTCGGATTGAATTCCAGCTGAAGCCGGGCGAAATTAGTCAGATTAATTGCTGCGGTCTGCATGAGCCATTTGCATTGTTCTTCTGCGATAGGCTCGAACACAACATCAAATATATTCTCCATACCGGATTTTACCCACCCGGTTTTTACATCAGGGAATGAATCCGAATAGGGAAGATATGGTTTGATATCGATGATTGGACTGCCGTCAAGAATATCTGATTCCGAAATAAATATTTTCAGACCGTCAACTTTTTCAAGTTTAACGCAGCTCATTCCTATCTGATTCGGTCTGTAAGGAGCGCGGGATGCGAAGACTCCGACTTTTCTTCTTGTATGCCGGGGGGGATTGACAAGCGGTTTCCAGTTATCATTTAAATGGAAATGATATATGATCCATATTCTCTCAAATCCTTCAAGATCTTTAACGGCCTGTTCAAAATTGCAGTTTGAATTCAGCTGTATAAATGAGATCATCTTGCCGGCGAGTATACCCTGACGGGGAGTTTCATATCGGTATCTTAGTTCGGAATGGAGAATACCGATCGGTTTTATGATTATATTTTCTGACATAATGATATTTTTTATTTGAAAGTTACGATTAAAATCGATTATCATAAAACAGAACCAATTATTTCTCTCAATCTCAATGACTCATCCAAAAATGATTGAGGAGCAGTTCCTGAACGGATGCCGATATTATTAAAAATCTGTTCGTTGTTGCTAATAAATGGAATATTTTTTTGATATACTTTCGCCGGAGATCAGAGATACCGGGCAATTAATAGGAGAAGCTTTTGCGCAGAACTCAAATTAGACTTTATACAATCAGCAACAGGGCTTTGGCCAATTTGCCCCAGCGCACAAGATGTCTCCATCCTTAAATAATTACTTGTCAGCAATTAAACTTTACTTTATCCTCCCGTGTCGAAAAAACAACTAACGGAAAGATCCTAATATGGGAACTTCAAATTATCTTAAAAAGATTTCAACCTGGGATGCCGATGCAGCCCGTCATATATTGTCCCGTTCACTGTTCGGGTTTACGAGGGCCGATGTTACACTCG
>PGYS01000169.1 GCA_002839795.1 Ignavibacteriae bacterium HGW-Ignavibacteriae-3
TCATCAAGCGCTTCCCGGGGAGATTTACCTTCTTTCAGTAAAGCCAATCCATCCGGCCCGAATGCGGGATTAACAAATGACTGAGTAGCAACTACTCCGACTCCCGCCTCCCCCCAACTAACGATGGTCCCCACCGAGAACCAGTGGGATTGAACAGCAACACCCATATCTCCGGTGGATTCATCAATAGCGACAATGGAATAAGTATGGGCAAGAGGGGAATCGGGTTTATATACTTGAGCGTTTGTAATTGAGAATAGAGTGTTGAGAATTGCGAATTGCAAAACAAAAAATACTAATAAGCTTAATTTCATTTGATCTCCGGGGATTTTTGAACAAAAGTAAAATTATCCGAATCAAGAAACAAATCATAGTTTTGTTGTCTTTTGACATATTTGCTTATATCTCCCTTAGCTCTTATTTTCACAACCCATAAATTGAATTTTTTATAAATATAGGAGCACAAATGAAACTGATGAAATTTTTTCTGATAATGCTGCTGAGTATTTCGGTTGTTTCTGCGCAGGCAAAAAAACCGGCTGCCACTAAACCTGCCTCAGATATTGTACTTAAAACACAAGGTGATTCGATTAGTTATGCAATCGGTCAGAATATCTATGCCAATCTGAAGGATCCCGCTATTCAGCTTAATTTAAATGTTCTTATTCAATCACTAAAAGATGCAGATAAAGCTAAATCAGTATTGTCACAGGATCAGTGCATGACTGTGCTTACAACCCTGAATAGTGTAATGCAGGAGAAACAGATGGCTATGCAACAGGCAGAAGAGGAGAAGCAGAGAATGGAAATGGCTCCGGTAATTGAAAAAAACAAAAAAGATGGAGAAGTATTTCTTGCAGAAAATAAAAACAAAGAAGGCGTAATTACGACAGCCAGCGGATTGCAGTACAAAGTAATTTCAAAAGGGACGGACGCCGAGTCTCCCAAAGCAACAGATCAGGTTAAAGTTCATTATAAAGGGACGCTGCTCGATGGAACGGAGTTTGACAGTTCCTTCAAAAGAAATGAGCCTGCAACGTTTCCTCTGAATCAGGTAATTAAGGGATGGACAGAAGGATTGCAGTTAATGCACGTCGGCGACAAATACCAGTTCTTTATTCCTTATGAACTTGCTTACGGTGAAATGGGAAGAGGGGCAACTATCCCTCCGGCCTCAGTATTAATTTTTGAAGTCGAGTTACTCGAGGTATTGAAGTAGGATTTTTAAATCTGTGACCGGTGCCGGCAATCGGATATCCACCGGTCACGAATTTAATTTTATTCTTCAGTTGACGGCTTGTTTTCTGATTCTTCCACTTGAACTTCTGATTCTTCAATTTTTGTCTCAACAACAAAATCGGTTCTTACTTTCATCACCACTTTTTTTACTTCACGGGGGATATTTAATGCCAGTTGAGGCATGTGAATATCCGTAGGGAAAAAGAGAACGAACTGTCCCTCTTCGGCGGTCAGATAGTTCCCTTCACCTTTATAAATAGTTATATCATTATTCGGGTGATAATTTTGAAGGACGATAACTTTTTTGGATTCAGTAAATCCCATTTTTTCCTTTCCGGAAACTATATACTGAATATCAATATATTTTTTATGGGCCTCCCACTTTGCCGTACTGGCTGGTTTTGTATTGTACTGCTGAACTATTGCGAAAATATTCTCGCCGTCAACTTCATAATTTCCGGGTTCAACGTTTGTGAAATCGGTTTGAGATAAATACTGAAATGCTTTAGCAATCCTTTCGCCAAGCGGAAAATAAAAATGGGCGTTTTTTAACTGATCAAAAATCATATTTCCTCTGGGTTTTGATGTTACTAAATAATAATTACTCTCACTGATTTATAATTTAAACATTGCTCCGACCATAAGAACGGAAAAATTGCTTTTAAAATTCACGGCAGTCGACAGGTCAAGAAAAACATACCGAATATCGCCCGTTAATAATAAATTACCCACAGGCAACGCTATACCCGCTCCGAAATGATAACCGGCTTTGGACTGCGTCTCGCTTCTTATTGAAGTATAAGTAGAGTTCAAGTTGGTAAAATCGATCTGAGTATTATACCATCCAATGCCCGCTTCAGCATGAACTATTGGTAAAATGCTGAGCATTGCAGTTAGATTAATAGGATAACTTTTTGTTTTAATTGCTCCGTTCTGAAATTCTTCGGACTTGTAATACATTGAACCCTCAAGACCTAATCCCAGAATGTTAATACGAAGCGCTACCCCGGGCATAATTGTAGCTTTATCCGCATCGGCGGATTTGATAAAACCGACCTGCGGACCGATAGCAACACTCTGTGCTTTAAGTGCGGTAATCCCGAGAATAAACACAATAATAAAAGCGATAAAATTTTTCATAATTATTCCTTTATTAATTCTTACATAAACATAATTAAAAAATTATTTGAGAATGTAAATTTTTATATTAGATGGATACTCCTCGGTAAAATAAACACGATTGTACGCCTTCTGAAAGTCTTCCTCTTTCGCGTTGTATATATCTACAATTTTCTGCGGATTGCGGTCGAAGAATGGGAAGAAACTGCTCTGAACCTGAACCATAATTTTGTGGCCTTTTAAAAAAGTATGATCAACGTCATTCAATTTAATTTGTACTTTGGTAATTTCATTCGGAACAAAAGGTTCAGGTTTTTCAAAACTGTTCCGGAATTTCCCTCGCATAATTTCGTACCGTATAAGTCTTTCATATCCTCCCATTTCTATCGCATTCGGATTTTTTTCGGGATTTTTTTCTCCGTCCGGATAAACATCAATAATCTTTACAATCCAGTCAGCATCAGTTCCTGAAGTTGAAACAAAGAGATCGGCAAGAATCGGTCCGCTCACTGTAACATCATTCTCAAGGGGGTCTGTCGTGTAGACTAGAACGTCCGGTCTCGATGAAGCGAAGCGCTGGTCCTCGGACATGTACGATCTAAAATACATCTGCTGAGAGTCGTGGAACTTTGCGGTATAAGGTACCGGTTTATCAGGATCGCTGAAATATTCATCATATGAATATTTATTATCCGACGGTTTATTCCACTGCAGTTTATTATGCGGGGCAAAATAAAGTGATTTTCTTTCAATGTTCAACGGAGGCCATTCAGCATGACTAACCCAAACGTTCGCTCCGGTTCTGAAAGTAATTGCTTCCGCCAGATTCAGATCCCCGGCCGCCTTTAAATAATAATTGAAGAAAGGAGTAATGAAATTTTTGTTATAATAATCGCTGGTATTTCCGCCTAAGTCAAAATCACCGAAAGCGGATCCGTCGCTTCTTGACCAGCCCCCGTGACTCCACGGACCCATCACAAGATGCGTTTTGTTCTTCAGGTTTTTTGATTCTATTGAAGAATAAATGTTAAGCGGTCCGTAAAGATCTTCGGAATCATACCATCCTCCTACTATTAATACAGCAGGCTTAACGTTATTAAAGTGTGGAAGATTATTTCTTGATTGCCAGAATGAATCATAATTGCCGTGCTCGGTCATCGCGTTCCAAAAAGGAAGTTTACCGCCAAAATAATTTTTATTGGCATTAGCAAGGGGACCAAGTTTTAAAAAGAAATTATACATATCGGGAGAATCATATTTAGGTCCCGGTTTCCATTGTGTCGTTAAGGAATCTCGCCGCTGATCGAATCCTTTGAAAAAATTAAATGACATAGAAAGTGTTAAAGCGCCGTTATGGTGCATATCATCGCCTATAAACCAATCTGATATCGGGGCCTGAGGAGAAACCGCCTTGAGGGCGGGATGAGAGTCTATCAGCGACATCGCGGCGTAAAAACCGGGATAGGATATTCCCCATATTCCTACATTACCATTGTTGTAGTTAACATTTTTTATAAGCCAGTCAATTGTATCATAAGTGTCTGTGGATTCATCAACGTCTTTGTTAGTTTTCTTGTCCGGAATATAAGCCCTCATATTATCATACTTGCCTTCACTCAGAAATTGTCCGCGCACGTCCTGAAAAACAAAAATATATCCATCCCGGGCGAATGATTCATTCGGACCGAGTGACTGAGGATATTTATCCTCGCCGTATGGGGAAACGGTATAGGGTGTCCTTATCATAAGAATAGGATAGTTCTTTGAAGAATCTTTCGGCGAATAAACGGAAGTAAAGAGCGTGATTCCATCTCTCATTGCTATTCTATAATCTTTCTTTAGGTAATGCTCTTTAATCCATTCAACACCCTGAGCAGCGGCAAAAGAATTTAATACCAGAAGCAGAACTGCTGAAAAAAATAATTTTCTCATGACTGGAACCTTGTTAATGAAAAAATAATCACTTCTCCTGATTCAATCCCCGTGCTTTATGCGGAGAAGGATAAAGATTGAATAACAGTAAATAAAATAAGATATTCAGTTTTGAAATGCGATTGATAAATTCAGACTTAATTACGGACTGCCGAGATAAAGTGTTACGTCCTAAATGTAATTTGTAAATGCCAAGCGCATGTCTGCCGGATTTATGAAATCTGCTTGAAGATCAAACCCGGGACTGCGGTATAAATTATCGGAGCTAAATTGTTGAAAAGTTGTGTATTTTATACCCACTTACGGAAATATAATTCCTTATCAGGATATTGATATGAAAGCGTTTAAAAATCTTACAGCTGTGTCTCTCTTTTTATTTTTTTGCTGTTCTTTGTCTTCAATTCAGGGAAACAAACCGGGGAATCACATTGACATGCCTGAAAAGATTGATAACTCTTCCACAAAAGAATTCAACTGCGGGAATGATCTATGCGAAAGGGAGCAAAACGGTCTGCGCGAATATCATTCACGATCCGATTTCATGGAACATCTCAGGAAAATACTGGGAGAGTCAAAACAGATATTAATTGCAGTTTCAAAAGAATGGGACGACGCCGAAGCAGTTCTGAATTATTACGAAAGATTAAATGGAAAAATGATTAGGGTAAGCGATGATGTACCTGTAGAACTTGGAAGATCCGGAATGGGCTGGGGCAGCGGCATTCTGGATTTTTATACAGAGAATGGACCGATAAAACATGAAGGGGACGGAAGATCACCTGCCGGAATATTCAATATGTCATACGCTTTTGGGTATCTACCTAAGGATAGTCTTTCCTGGCTCAAGTATCCTTACAAACAGCTAACCGATGATATTGAATGTGTGGATGATACTTCATCGCGATATTACAATACACTGGTCAGCACCAGTACAATTAATAAAACCTGGAACAGTTCGGAGAAAATGAGGAGCAGCGGAATCCACTATAAGTATGGAATATTTATTGAGCATAACTCCAATCCGCCGAAGTCAGGGTGCGGTTCATGTATTTTTATTCATGTCTCGTCT
>PGYS01000170.1 GCA_002839795.1 Ignavibacteriae bacterium HGW-Ignavibacteriae-3
TCCGAAACAGTTACCGTAATCGCCTATACCCTTTACTACTCCCTCAAAAAGATATCTGGTTCGGGGATCGGACAGAGAACCAAAACGGAGTGAGTTTAAACAGGCGATAGGACGTGCGCCCATCGTAAAAATATCTCTTAATATTCCCCCGACACCGGTTGCGGCACCCTGGTATGGCTCTACTGCGGAGGGATGATTATGACTTTCTATTTTAAAAGCCACGGCGAGCCCTTCTCCTATATCAACCAAACCCGCATTTTCCTCTCCGGCATTAACAAGTAATCTTCCCCCGCTTCTTGGAAGTGTTTTTAGAAGAGCTATCGAATTCTTATAACTGCAATGCTCACTCCACATAACCGAAAATATTCCCAGTTCCGTAAAGCTGGGGACTCTCCCGAGGCGTTCGCATATCCACCGGTATTCTTCATCAGTAAGCCCATGCTCTTTGGCTAAGTTTATCTCTACATCCGGCTCTTTCATCACTCGAATAAATTATTTGCAATTTGGACAGGTAATATAACAATTTTTCTTTTTTATCATGTCTTAAGTTAGGCGGAATACAACGATCAGAATCATCATGAATTGCATGAATTTGAGATAAATACATCTGCATCCGCGCGATCTCATGGCAGCCGTGATTATTGACTCCCTGCTCAAACCTTTCTATTTTAAGATCGTCTTAAATACAAGAGAAAAAGCAAATGGGCGTTAAGATGACTTCTTATAGGAACCACAAATATTGGATAGCAGCCGGAATTGTTCTATTCGCCGCAATTTTATTTTTATATCCCTACGGAACGTTCAACAGTTTAAACTTTGAAATTTCGCGCCCGCAGGCAGTAAAAATTGGTCAAGATTTTTTAAAAAGTCAGGATATTTCAACCGATGGATTTTTCACTGAAGCTTTATTGGAGACTCACCCCATAGAGAACAAATATTTCCTGAAACAGCTTGGAACGGTCGGTTATAAAAAAATACTTCAAGATAAGGACTGGCCGACACGCGGGTGGGAAATTTTTATTCACCAGAATCTTAACAGATCTTTACCTCAAAAGCAGTATAAAGTTTTTATAAATTCCGACGGAAAGGTAATAGGCTTCAATCAGTCATTGCCGAATACAATAGAAATACCATCACTGAAGGAAGCAGAGGCCCTTACTCTCCTGAAGAATTACCTATCTGCCAATACAAATTTCGATCTTAGCCGGTTCAGACTCGAACAGAACACGCAAAACAATGCAGGCAAGAGAACAGATTACACATTCCAGTGGGAAAAAGAGGAAAAAAGTATTGTTGGTAAATGGATTCTAAAAGGAACTGTTTTAGGAAATAGAATTGGGGGATATACCTATACATTTGAGGTGCCGGAATCGGAGCGCAAATACTTTGAGGCCGGTGAAGCCATCTTTGGTACAAGCTCGTTTATTTTTGTGATTTTTCTGATGATGCTCGCTTTTTTCCTGTTCTTAAAAAAATATCATCAGGGTGAAATCTGGTTTTCGATGGGGCGGAATCTCTTTCTTTTTTATTTCATCTTAGCGGTAGTATTCTGGATAAACATATGGCCGGGATTCGGTAAAGGGATCGGCCTGGGAGATATCAATTATACTCTTACAAAAGCAATAGCGCTTGTAATATACGGATTGATAGTTCCGTTCTTCATCAGCCTGCTTCTATTTGCCGGCTGGGCGGTGGGAGAATCTTATGCCAGAGGCTTATGGCCTGAAAAGATGAGGGGAATCGACGGTTTTATAAAAGGTCACTGGGCGAGCATAGACACAGGCTCTTCCCTGATGAAAGGAATGGTCCTGGGTATCGCATATGTTCTTATTAATGTATCTGTAACTCTACTGCTGAATAAACCCGACTCAAGCGTATTCATAAGTAATTTATCTATGCTTGAAATATTCATGGGATTTTCTCCGGCGGTTCATATCCTGCTCCATTCATTGACTTCAGCCGTTCTCGCAAGTATTGTTGTAACTTTTTTCATTATTAATATTTCATATCAGCGCTGGAAGAAGAAATGGATCTCAATTTTTCTTACGGGACTGGTTACAATGCTCGGCGCGGTGATTGCTCAGACACCTCCTTCCATGAATAACTTTGCGATAGACTTGCTCTCTTATTTCCTTTTCGGCTGCGCCGTGGGCTATTTATATTTCTTGTTCGATCTATTAACAATAGGCAGCATGTTTTTCCATGCAACTTTGATTTCTTACGGACTGGTTCTTGGCGCGAGTCCAAACAGTTTTTATTTGATAAACCTGATAGCTTTGTGTATGTTTTTAGTTGTTACTCCTGTTCTTTACATTTTAAGCCGTATACGAAGACAAGAATTTGTTCTGGAAAATTACGGAGTACCCTCTCATATACAGAGGATCTCCGAAAGAGAAAGATTGAAAAAAGAACTTGAGATTGCGGCTAAGGTTCAGTTGAGTCTGCTTCCCAAAGAGGAACCGAAGATACCTGGATATGAGATATCGGCAATCAGTATTCCCGCTATAGAAGCCGGAGGAGATTATTTCGATTTCGTAAAGCTCAGCGGTGATAAAATGGGAATAGCGATAGGCGATGTATCCGGCAAAGGAGTGGGTGCCGCGATTTATATGACGCTAACAAAAGGAATTCTGCAGGCCCATGCCGAAGAGGATGTTTCCCCTAAAAACGTACTCGGAAAAGTTAACAGGCTCTTATACAAGACGATAGAAAAGAACACATTTGTCAGTATGTTTTACGCTATTCTTGATACAACGAATCATAAAATACTTTACGCAAGGGCGGGACATAATCCCGGAATCCTGTGCAGCTCAGAAAGCAGCGGAACAAAACTTCTTCTTAGCAAGGGAATGGCTCTCGGTCTGGAGGAAGGCAGCATTTTCAGTTCTACACTTTGCGAGGAGGAAATTTCAATTGCTAACGGCGATGTATTTGTTCTGTATACAGACGGATTTACAGAGGCGATGAACGAAAGACATGAAGAATACAGCGAGGAAAGATTTGTAAAACTGATTGAGGCTAATAAAAATTTAGGCGCACGTGAGCTTCTGAATCTGATATTAAAAGAAATTAAAAAGTTCGTTGATAATTATCCTCAGCACGATGATATGACGATACTTGTTATGAAGAGATTATAAAAAGGTTTTAATTTCTCTAAGATCAGAACACTTATAAGCGCCTTAAACATTAAGTAACTCAAATTCAAAGAACTCTCTTTTCATTAGAGCTTTCTGTGCTGCTTATTTCTGACTCCTTACTACTTACTTCCTGCTCCTCGCCTCTTCCCTCTTCCCACCCCATCCCTAGCCCCTACTCCTATTTGACTGATATAAATTTTTAATTTAAGTTGCAATTGTAAGAGAGATGAACCAGAAATGATGAAACCTTATCTATATACGCTATCCCTTAAACATTCTCTTATTAATCGTAGCTGCTTCTATTTCAGGTGAGAATTTACCAAAGGTCATTTTTTAAATAGGTTCCCGGATTAATACAGCTTTCACCCGGATGAATTACAAACACGCAGCTATTTTAGAATATGAAGATATTGGCGAGTTATAAAACGAATTGGATGATAGATATGCAGTTAAACGCATATCTGCGTTCTTCATACAGTATCCAGTTCAGCATAAGTTAGAGTTATACAAACAATATAAATATTATTAATGGCATGCGAAACGGGGGGCAGGTCAGGCAACGCCGCTGGGTTTTGTAATTTGATTTAGAGATAAGTATGAAAGCTGTTATATGTACAAAATATGGTTCACCTGAGGTTCTTCAGATCAAAGAAGTTAAAAAACCGGTTCCCAAGCCAAATGAAGTACTTATCAAAATATTAGCTACGACAGCTCACATTGGTGACACTAAAATCCGTCGATTTGAGCCTGGGTTAGGACCTGTTAAAGATTTCTTTTTTAAGCCATTGATGAGAGTTATTATCGGTTTTACCGGGCCGAGAAAAAAAATACTCGGTATGGAACTCTCGGGGGTAATTGAAGCGATTGGCAGGAATGTTAAATTCTTTAAAGCAGGTGATGCGGTTTTCGGATCTACCGAATTTCGTTTTGGCACTTATGCGCAATATTGCTGCATCTCTGAAAATGGGATTATTGCAATTAAGCCTGCTAATATGACGCACGAAGAAGCGGCACCGGTTTCCAACGCGGGCATCACTGCGTTAGTCCATCTTAGAAAAGCAAATATCCAAAAAGGTCAAAAAGTATTAATCTACGGCGCATCCGGCAGCGTTGGTACTTATGCAATTCAAATAGCTAAAAATCTTGGCGCTGAGGTTACGGCTGTATGCAGTTCTGCGAACATTGAACTGGTAAAATCTGTTGGTGCGGATAAAGCAATAGATTACATGAAAGAAGATTTTACCCAAAATGGAGAGATTTACGATGTTATTTATGATGCAGTAGGAAAAATTGAAGCTTCCAAACGGCGTAAATCCCTCTCAAATTCAGGTTACTACCTGAACGTTCTTACCGCATCAGGCAACATCAAGTTAAACATTGAAGATCTCTACTCTCTAAAAGAACTTTGCGAAGAGGGAAAACTGAAAACAGTAATAGACAGATGTTATCCACTGGAAGAAATAGTAGAGGCTCATAGATATGTTGATAAAGGACATAAAAAGGGAAACGTAATAATAACCATTGAGCATAATGGCAAAACCTAACCGGCGCCTCAATCCGAACGTTCATACGGTCCGGCTGAATTGGTGGTTTCGGGGTTAGAGTTTTCATTAGGGGTTCTTGTTCGGGAGGTTCGTTCTAATTAATAAACTTGCAAACTGCACTTACAACAAAAGTTACGCACGGTTTGCTAAACCTGCCTGCCGGTTTACCTGCCGAAGGCATGGCAGGCAGGTCATTGGCAGTTGTTTTCTAATCTGCATTGTTCTTATTGGCGGCGGCTTAGCAGCAACGCCGAAAGGTGCTCGTAAAGAATATGAATAGTCTTGTAAAAATTGGATTCAATAAATGGTTTCAGGATAAACTTGATTCATCTAAAATGACTGATTTTCAAATTGCCAGAGTAATTGCAGTAAATAAAAACAGTTTTGTTATCTCGAACGGTCGAATTGATATTTATGCGGAATTATCCGGGAAATATTTATTCAATTTAGAATCTTCCCTGGATTACCCCGCTGTAGGTGATTGGGTATATGTCCAAATATTTGATGATGATTCTTTGGCAATTATTTACGATATATTACCCCGGCAATCATTGGTAAAAAGAAAAACCTCTGGCAAGAAAATTGAATATCAATTAATCGCTGCAAATATAGACACTGCAATTATTATGCAGTCACTGGATTCAAATTTTAATCTGAGACGATTGGAAC